>CAZPSR010000096.1:0-8170 GCA_964589135.1 uncultured Syntrophomonas sp. | reverse complement strand
CTTTGGCTTCCCGCCGCGCAAGAGTTATCTTACCATCCACTAGAATAATTGTCAACCAATAATTTTAAGCTTCTGCAGATATAAATTTTGGCATAACTAGAAAAACATGCTGAAAGCCCCGAACTCCCAGCATGTTTCATAAACGCCAGAGAATCCATCACCTGATTGCCAATCTTGCATTCTCCAGGGAAAAATCAGGACGGCATCATTGCCCCAGTTTTATCTATGGCCATCAGGTAATCCCCTGGCTTGAGTCCGCAACGGTTAACCTGACCCGAAGGTAATTCTAGTACCAGCGAGGATCTTCTTTGCAATCCACATACTTTCCCCGGCCTTATCTCTTCAATAAGGTGGAGTATCTGAAAATCAGAGGACAAGAAAACTGCATCTATATTTATTTTCATGCCAATGGTATGTATTGAAGAGCAGGGACTGATCAGCAAGGCTTCCCCTGCAGACATATGTTCCTTTCCTAATAGGCCTTTTAACCGGCTAAAAAATCTGTCTGCCAGATAACAACGGTTAGCGATTTCCTCTCCGCTGTCTGCTTTTATTATTTTTAATTTTTGCACTCTAGCTCCCTCCCAATAAATTATTGTTGTTAATGATGCCACATAAATCCGCACCCTCCCCAGGGTCACAGGGTTTCCATCAGATTAACAAAGGATGGGCCTAAGAGGATGATAAATAGTACTGGAAAGATAAAACAGACTAGGGGCAAAAGCATTTTTACTGGAGCCTTCATAGCCTTTTCTTCTGCCTGCATACGCCGAGCGTCACGAGCTTGCTGGGATTGGAGCTGCAGTACATGGCTGATGCTGACTCCCAGTAATTCGGCCTGTATCACCGCCGTGGTAAAAACCTTTACTTCATTAATATTCATCCGGTCTGCCATATCCTTCATGGCTATCCGTCGGGCTTTCCCCATCTTCATCTCCTGTAATACTATTCTAAATTCATCCGCTAAAGCCCCGTGTCTTTTTTCGGTCACCTTCTGCAAAGCAGCATCAAAACCCAAACCGGCTTGAACACTTATACAAAGCATATCCAAAAAGTTGGGCAATCCCTTTAGTATTTCCTCTTGTCGACCTTTAATAATAGAATTAAGCCACTGGTCAGGCAAGATAAACCCAGCGATCGCCAGCAATACCAGATAAAGCATATTAGCAGTAAGTATTCCAGCTACTATACTAATAGTAAAAATCACATATTTTAAAACCAGGTAACTCTCTCCATTTAGTCCGTTAGGGTTTCCTGCGCTTCTAAGCTTGGTATTGTAAAGATCCCTTTCATTCTTAGGTATAAGCCTTTTAAATATCTGGGTGAAACTGGCCATAAGTCGATTAACTACCCGAGTCTTAAACCCCAATTGTAGCTCAGGGGGTAGGTAAACCTTTTCTTCCTCTACCGTATAGGCAATCAACCTGGCCCGGATCAAAATCCGGTCCCGGTTTTTCAAAAACCAAAAGCCCATAAGCAAAGAAGCAACCATTAACACTAGTAGAGCGCTCATTATTAACAGCATTATATCCTCCCCCGACTAGAATTCGATGTTCACAATCCTACTTATAACCAGGGCGCCTACGATTTCCATCAACACTGCAGTTCCCAGCATAGCCAGGCCCCGACTGTCCTGGAAAAAAAAGTAGACGTTTTTCGGACTCACTACCAGCATAACGGCTAACATGGCCACCGGCAGCGACCCAACAATTATTCCAGACAGCTTGCCTTGGGCAGTCAAGGTTTTTACCTGTTTCTTTATGCGGGATCGGTCCCGCATAGTATCTCCAATATTATCCATGATCTGGGCTAAGTTGCCCCCAATCTGTTTTTGAATAATTATCCCGGTTACAACCATATCAAGCTCTTCGCTATTCACTCTAAGACTCATATTCATTAAAGCTTCTTCCTGATTAAAGCCTAAGCTCATCTCTCGCAGGCACCAGCCAAATTCTGTTGCTATGGGCGAGGGCATTTCTTTGACCACCGTCTCCATGGCTTGCTGGAAACCGAAACCAGCCCGCAGAGCATTGGCCATAATAACCAGAGCATCAGCCAACTGCAGTTCAAAGGACTGTAAGCGTTTGTTTTTCTTAATACTTATATAAAACCAGGGTCCTACCAGGGTCAAAAAAAATGCCATAATTGCTAGCCAGAAATTAGCACTGATAAAATAGCTTAGTAAAGGAACAAAGACCATAAGGCTCAAGCTGATGCTTATGTATTCCTCTCCTTTTAGGGGTATACCCGCTTCCACCAACCGGCTCTGCAGGCGTCCGCTTGAGGAGCGGGCGGCAAATAGGTTGGATATTGCTTTCAGCAAGGAAGCCAAAGCTGCCTTTACCGTGAGTTTGGTCTGTGGTTTTTCTGCTTCCTTTTTCCCCAGCACCTCATGTAGTCGCTCTACATATACGTTCCTGACGGAAAAAGATTTAACCAATCCAAGCAGGACGAAGACAATGGCCAAAAAAATCAAAAGAGCTATTAAATACGGCAAGGAAGTCAACCTCCTTTTCCAAAAAAAATTTAGGTAAAGAATTCATCCGGTACCGTTATACCAGCAGCCCTAAGCTTATCCAAGCATTTGGGCTTAATACCGGTGGCCCTATGGTGCCCTTGTACCCGACCGCGTTCATCGACTCCCGTCTGTTCAAAAACAAATATATCCTGTAAGGTTATAATATCGGTTTCCATCCCTACTACCTCGGTAATATGGGTTATTTTGCGGCTGCCGTCAGACAAACGACTCTGGTGTATTATAAAATCTACTGCCGAGGCGATCTGCTCGCGTATAGCCTTCATGGGAAGTTCCATCCCTGCCATCATTACCATGGTTTCCAAGCGGGAAATGGAATCTCTGGGCGAATTGGCATGAAGGGTGGAGAGTGAACCATCATGACCGGTATTCATAGCCTGCAGCATATCCAGGGTTTCACCGCCGCGCACCTCCCCTACCACAATCCGGTCAGGTCGCATACGCAAAGAGTTGCGCACCAAATCTCGGATACTTATTTCTCCTTTGCCATCTATATTCGGGGGCCGAGTCTCCAAGGTCACTACATGGTCCTGATTTAATAACAATTCAGCCGAATCTTCTATGGTAATAATCCGCTCATTAGGCGGAATGAAGGCTGATATTATATTTAAAGTGCTGGTCTTTCCAGCTCCGGTACCACCCGATACCAACATGGACATGTGTCCCCGTACACAGGCTTCTAGAAAACGAGCCATGTTGGAGCTCATGCTATTAAACCTTATTAAATCGGCTGCTTTAAGTAGATTTTTGGAAAACTTGCGAATAGTTAAGACACAACCGTTCAGGGCTACCGGAGGAATTATCGCATTAACCCGAGAACCATCCGGCAAGCGGGCATCCACCATGGGCATACTCTCATCTAACCTTCGCCCCAAGGGGGAGAGAATTCTCTGAATAATAGTCTCTAGGTGCATATTGTCTCGAAATATCACCTTAACCTTTTCGATTTTGCCCTTTCGTTCCACAAAGATCTGATTGGGGCCATTGACCATGATTTCCGAAATGCTTTCATCGCGCAGCAGCGGGCTTAAGGGACCAAATTCCAATACCTCATCAGTCACCTGTCTAACAATAATTTCCCGTTCACTGCGGGGCAAATTGAAGTATTCATTCTCGATAATTATATCGGTAATAGTCCTTATCCGGTTTTCACTTTGCTCCCGCTCCTGACTATCAACAGGATCTTGGACTATTTCCCGTATTATCTGCTGCTGTATCTTATATACAATGTCTAAATAACGGGAACTACTAGCTTCTTTATTGATACTGGGAGCCAATAGCTGATCATTTTGTAATCTGGACAATAGTGACATTAAAAGATCCCACCTTAATCAGATTTATTCTGGTCTATGAGGCCGAATAAGTCTGCCATACTCTTCGATATGGGCGCTTTGGGGCTCATATCCACAAAGGAAATACCCCTGTTAATTGCGGATACGGTCATTTTAAAATCATTGGGAATAGCAGCGGCTATTTTCATACCCAGGACCTGTTCCACATCCTGAGCCTCCAAACCCACGGAAAGGGAAGAAGCCCGATTCAAAATTAGTTTGGTCCGGGGCAAGAGATTCATGGGTTCCAATATGTCAATTCCCTTTTTGATATTTTTAATAGTAGGTATATCCAATGATATCAAGAGCAAAACCAAATCCGACATTTCCAAGGCAGTCAAGGTAGTGTCATCCAGAAAGGTGGGAGTGTCTATAAAAGTATAATTATACATTTGCCGACACATTTTGAGTAAGGCCTCTACCCCGAAGGAAGTCACTAGTTCTGCCAATTCCGGTTTATGGGGAGCGGATAGTACTTTTGTTCCGCTACGTTCATAAAAGTATTCCTCCAAAAGATCAGCCGTCAGTTCACCAGACTCCAGCATTAATTCAGCAATGGTTTTTCTGGGATTAATATTAAGCATTAGGCTTATATCACCAAACTGTAGATCCAAATCAATGAGAGCCACCTGATTCTTATAGCGACTTGCTGCTGCCACGGCCAGATTGGCGGTCACCACACTCTTGCCAATGCCGCCCTTATTGCCGAATATGGTAATAATTTTGGCATCTCTTGCTGTCTGCGCTTGTTTAATTGGCTGATTGCCTTCTTGATAGGATTCCTTGGTATCAGGGCTATTTTCTACGGCCCGACGATAGGCCTGGGCCAGTCTTTTAACCTGGGCTATTAGCTCTGGCACCTCTACCGGCTGCATTATTATTTCCCGCACCCCGGCCTGCATAGCCTCTTTTAGTAAACTATAGTCCTCTTGTGGGGAAAGTAGGATAATTTGAATCCAAGGATAGTGAAAAGTAATAGCTGCCGCTGCTTCCAACCCATCTAAATCTTTTAACTCCATATCCATTATTAGTACTTCTGGGTTTAAAACTGCTATTCGCTCTAGTACTTCGGAAGCCTGGCCGACTTCCCCTATTACATCAATATCCCGGTCACTTTCCAATACCCTAATCAAATATTGCCGATTTTCCTCATTGGCATCTGCTATCATGACTCTAATAGTTTTCATATCCTGCTCACCTCTCCTGCTGCGACTTACTATCAGCAATGGTCCCTTTAAGCTTACATTAAGTCTTTGATGGTATAGCCCGGCAAGCTATATTGGGAATCATCCACCGGCGATCTTAGCAGCAGACGAATTAGTCCTCGTTCTCCGGCTAGAATCAGGGGCTGAGCCTGTTCCGGGGTCACGGCCAGAGTAAGAGTATTTATCCCCCCCGAGCTATCTGATGCTCCTGTTTTGGCCCCTACTGATAAGACTTCTATATCCTGCAGAAGCAGTATAGTTGTAGTAGGATCAGAGCCTGGAATAGGCAGGTCTATGGTAAGCATTACATCCACTCGATCCCCGGCTTGAATCTTGAAGGATACCGCAGCTGTTTCATTAACTGCTATGGCAACTGCCCGCTTGTTCAAGGGAACCTTATAAGCCAGCCGGGATACCCTATCCTTTTCTCCCACCAGTTTTTCCTTTATTACTTCTTCTCCAGCCGCGATATAACTGCTCGCAATCTTCCCTATCGCGTCACTGACCTCTCTTACCCCATTGGGATGAGCATAACGGGCCGGTATTTCCTCAGTCATAAGCTGGCCCCGATTTATAATCTCATCAGCAGCTATGGGCTGGGCTGCTCTGACTACAGTTATCAGGTCATCCGGTCGATACTGATCTTCCACTTCTCCCATATACAGGTAAAACAAGGCAGCGGCCAGCAAGCCACAAGCAATAGATATAATCCAGTATTTTAACACTCCTTTAAACAATCCGGCCTCTTCCCTTCAGATGACAATCACTTGCAAAGTTCCAGAGTATAAACGCCATTATCAGTTATAGATTCATCAATTTCTGCTCCAGGTATATAACAGCTTACATATTGGCCCTGAATGATACTGTCTTTACCCTGGCCGGTAACATCTTCAAGAAAAAAGCCGGCAAAGGTACAGATTTCAAAAATTTTTTTATCATACAATTCACCTACCATAGTAATTACCACTCGGGGGCAATCAGGGTCATGGTCCTCTGCAATACACTCCCGGTCGCATTCGTTTTTGCACTTATTGATGCGGTAATTCACTGCTTCAGAGGTGGGCCCGCTCATCACCCCGGGTTCCTCCAGTATCAGGGTCCCATATCTAATGTCTCCACTGCCGTCATAACCATAGCTCAGATAATGCTGGTAATCATTCGCTCCCCCATTGCCACCGGTTAGGGAAAGAAAATCCAGACAACCGTACCAACCCTCAGTTCCTTCCCCGGCCCCTTCCTTAATGATCATTGATTCGCCAAATACAATCTCATCCTGCAGTACTGCCAAAGGCACTCCACCTACCTTAGGGGGTAAACTACCCACCGGCCCCACCCGGGCGGTGGCCGCTGCCTGCACCTTTCCGGTATTAATACCCAATAAGCGGGCAAAATGCATAGGCTGCACCTTATCTACCCATCCGCTAAGGGAGCGCTGGTCTTCACTAATGCTAAAAGTAACCTCTTCCAGTTGTAGCCCATTCATTTGGGCATAATTTTGGGCTACCACGATAGCGGCCAGAGGTTCTTGGGGCAATTCCCGCACCCCGGCTATTACTGCCGCATCAACTGCATTGGAAGCCTTTATTCTCTGGGCATAAGTTAATCCCACATCGATAACCAAAGCCATAGAGGCTACCAATGCTATCAGGGCCAAGGTAACCAATACTATTACTGATCCAGATTCATCCCGGAATAAATGTTTTAATTTTTCTAACATAAGCAGCCTCCTCTCTTACTTAAGGCAGCTTCTCCACCCGCATAACATATTCTGCCGATAGCTGCATTGGGTTTGGAACAACGCTGCTGATAATAGGGGTAATAATATCCATCTCATAATCAAGCCGGACCTTTAACGATGCGCCGATAGTTCTGCTGCTGGGGGTTATCTTAATATTGGCGCTAGTAATGCTTAAGAATGAATCGTTTTCCATTATATTATCTTTAATATTCTTGTCACTCACGCCCACCACCCCGTAACGCACTCCATCCCGGGCTAGATCATTAATGAGCATGTAGGCTCCCAGTATTCTTCCAAACTCAAAGATGGCAAATAGAATTAATAAAAGCACAGGGAGTACTATCGCCATCTCCACCATGCTCTGACCCTGATCAGTTTTATAGAGTTTTTTGATATTAAACATACTTATCACCACTTATAGAAAAAGGAACTAATCGCCCCTAAGGCAATAGCCAAGGCATAGGGAAAGCAAACCGCAGAATTGCTGGCAGCTACTGATTCTCTCAATCTTCGGACTTTAGTCAGGGCCAGTAAGCCAGCGATCCAGAGCCTGTTCCAAGTCTTTTTCAACTGCCCCTTCATCAATAACATTAGCAGGGCGATCAATCCACCCCAAAGGGCCATAAAAATGAAGGTATGAAAAGCAAAGCCGGCTCCTTTAAAAGCCCCCACTAAGCCTAAGAGTTTAACATCTCCTGCTCCCATGCCCCCCAGGACAAAGGGAATAAAGAGCAAAATCATACCGGCTAGTAAACCTTGCAGAGAAAAGACCATACCATTTAAGCCCTGGGTATATACATTCCAACCCCAAGCCAGGAAGAGTCCCACCAAAATCAGCTTATTGGGTATGCGCCGCTCCCGCTGATCGCTGATGACTGCCAATAATAGTAGAAAGACCAAGAATATATCACCAAGATAGACGCTAATCTTTTCCACTCTCCTAAAACTATTGATTGTGCCCTACTGGGGCAGGGCACAATCAATACCAAACCAATCAACCAAACCCAATATGTAGGATAGAAATCCGGTATAATTCCTACAGGCCATCACTAGTAGATAAATATTCTGACCCGCTAATTTCTTCCACTTTACCAGTAATAGCATCCCCCAGAGCATTGTAGGCAACTACCACTACAATGGCAATCGCAGCCAGAATCAGGGCATATTCAGCCATTCCCTGTCCTTCTTCTTCCTTTACCAAGCGTTTAAGAGTATTTATCATCTCTTTCACCTCCTATCCAGCCAGATTTTAATATTTTCCTACAGTCGGATTCTTCATCACTTATTTAGCTAGAATTCTAAGCCGCATTTCTTATCTTTCTACTATAATTGATAATAACGTCCTAATTAATGATGTATA
>CAZPSR010000095.1:0-8234 GCA_964589135.1 uncultured Syntrophomonas sp. | reverse complement strand
CCTCTGAGCCCCTGATACATTAGTTTTCAGGGGCATTTATTTGAAAGGGGGTGGGAACCTGAGGCTATGAGCTACGGCGCAACCTCAATACCGTAATTGGTTGAGAGACTAGGCCTGCTTAATTAGCTTTGCTTGTGATTATGAAGAGCAGCCGGGGTTACTGGTTGAAAATTGTACTTAAAGAATACTATCATTTTCTGACAAACTCCTTTATTAACCACCATCAGGATAGATTGATCAGGATCAGTTCTGGTGGGAGTAGGTTTTGGGCCGAACTTAAACCAACTCAGATGGTTATTTATAGCCTATATATTTATCTGCATTACTAATCCTAAAGGTCCATCCTGGGATTAGCACCTCACGATTTTTATAGAAACTAACACTGCTTGAAGCAGTGTAGCGCTCTTTTTTCTATCCACCTGGATTATTAACTGAAAAGGAGATGAAAAACTTGCCCAGCGAAACCGTAGCAAAGAAATCATCGAAAAAGGGACTGGTAATGGTAATTACCGGTAATGGCAAAGGCAAGACCACATCAGCATTTGGTCAGGCTTTACGGGCTATTGGCCAGGGGCTTCGGGTATGTATGATTCAGTTTATGAAGGGGCGAGTTTACGGTGAAGTAGTAGCGGTAAGGAAGTATTTACCTGATTTGACATTTTATCAATATGGGCTCGATAGCTTTGTAATGCGGGATAATCCTGCATCGGTAGATATGGAGTTGGCCGAAGAGGGATTTGCCAAAGCCAAGGAGGTAATTCAGAGTGGCGATTATGATATGGTCATACTGGATGAAATCAATGTGGTTGCAGACTTCTGTCTGGTTCCAGAAGAAGATGTTATTGAGCTGATAAAAAACAAACCTGCGGAACTGGATCTGGTTTTGACTGGCAGATATGCATCACAAAGAATCCAAGATCTGGCTGATATGGTCAGTGAAGTAAGAGAAATAAAACATCATTATAACGCTGGTATTAAAGATCGAGCTGGTATCGAGTACTAATGTTTAAGACTAAAAGTGACTACTTTTTATTTGAGGAGGGATTGATAGTTGTTTACTGAAGAATTATTGGATAAGTCAAGCACTATGCGCAAAAAGTGGGAGGATGAAGTTAAAAAGACGGTGGCCAAACATGCTGATCAAAAAGAAAAATGGACCACCGTATCCGACCTGGAAATAAAGCGCCTTTATACACCTGAAGACATTAAAAATATGGATTTTGAAAAAGATATCGGGTATCCTGGGCAATACCCTTATCTAAGGGGTAACCAGGTAACCGGTTATCGGGGCAAATACTGGACTTTCCGGATGTTTTCCGGTATGGGTAGTGCTGAAGAAACCAATCAGCGCTGGCATTATCTGTTAAAGTCGGGGCAAACCGGACTCAGCACGGCCTTTGATTTTCCTACCTTGATGGGTTATGACACCGATTCTCCCAAAGCTCGGGGAGAATGTGGCAAGTGCGGGGTAGCTATAGATACCATTGAAGACTTTTTCGCCTTGATCAAGGATGTTCCCCTGGGCAACATCACCACTTCCATGACCATTAATCCACCAGCCACGGTATTATGGGCCATGTACTGTGCTGCCGCAGAAATACAAGGAATACCTCTAAATAAAATTGGAGGTACTATCCAAAATGACATGCTGAAAGAATTTATCGCTCAGAAGACCCTGATGTGTCCCCCCGAACCCTCAGTTAAACTCATTAGTGATACAGTAGAATTTGGAACCAAATATGTGCCGCGCTGGAACACCATCAGCATCAGCGGATACCATATCCGGGAGGCAGGTTCTACTGCGGTGCAGGAACTGGCCTTCACCCTGCGGGATGGCATGGAATATGTTGAAGACGTACTGGAACGTAAAGGATTGCATGTAGATGAATTTGCTCCCCGCTTGTCTTTCTTCTTCAATTCTCATATTGACTTCTTTGAAGAAATTGCCAAACTGAGGGCAGCCCGGAGGATATGGGCTAAAGCAATGCGTGAACGCTACGGTTCTACTGATGAAAGATCCTGGTGGATGCGCTTCCACACCCAGACCGCCGGCTGTTCACTAACTGCCCAACAGCCCTATAACAATGTTATCAGAACTGCTACTGAAGCTCTGGCTGCAATTCTGGGCGGAACTCAGTCCCTGCATACCAATTCCCTTGATGAGGTTCTCTGCTTGCCATCTGACCATGCGGTACAGATTGCTTTGAGAACCCAGCAGATTATCGCCGAGGAAACCGGAGTGGTCAACACCATTGATCCCTTGGCAGGATCCTATTTTATTGAAGCCTTGACCAACGAAATGGAAGAACAGGCCTGGGATTACATTCATAAAATTGACGATATGGGCGGGATGGTCAAAGCCATCGAAAAGGGCTTCCCCCAGATGGAAATTTCTGATGCCGCGTATAAGTTCCAGCGTCAGATAGACTCCGGGGAAAAAGTAATGATTGGTATCAATAAGTATAATACTGAAGAGGATGTGGAAATTCCATTCCTGGAGATTGATGATACCGTTGAAAAGGAACAAATCGAACGCCTGAATGCAGTCAGGAGAAAACGCGATAGCCGCAAGGTAAGGGAATGTCTCGATGATATTAGAACCGCCTGTAAGAAGGGCGATAATGTGATGCCTTATTGTATCGAGGCAGTGAAGAATTACTGCAGCGTCCAGGAAATTTGCGATGTATATCGGGAAGTCTACGGTGAATACCGTGACCCTGGCATGTACTAGAAAAGTTTAAGGAGGTTATACAATATGGCTGATAGAAAGATACGTATACTGCTTGCTAAACCTGGTCTAGATGGACATGACCGTGGCGCCAGGGTACTGGCCCGTACTTTCCGGGATGCTGGGTTCGAAGTAATATATACCGGTTGCCACCAGACCCCGGAACAGATTGTTGGTGCAGCTATACAGGAAGATGTAGACATGGTAGGATTGAGCTGCCTTTCTGGAGCCCATAGGTATCTATTCCCGGAAGTGGCCAGACAGCTTAAAGCCCAAGGGGCTGATGATGTAACCGTGGTTGGCGGTGGAATAATCCCCGAGCAGGATATGCAGGATCTTTATGACGCAGGTTTAAAAGCTCTCTTTACTCCTGGTGCAACCCTGGACTCTATTGTGGACTGGATTAACGAAAACATTAAACCGAGGGCTTGATAATATGGAAGAGCTAGGAAGAAAAGCTATGGCGGGGGACGTTAGGGCGGCCTCCCGCCTCATAAGAAATATCGAAGACGATATACCAGAAACCAACCGGGCTATAAGACATATCTTCCCCTATACCGGAAGAGCCCATGTGGTTGGTATAACTGGTTCACCGGGAGCAGGGAAAAGCACCATAACTGATCAACTAATTTATACCATGCGTCAGAGAGAAAAAACCGTGGGAGTATTAGCGGTAGATCCAACCAGTCCTTTCACTGGCGGGGCTCTTCTAGGAGACAGGATTCGTATGCTCAGACATGCCGAAGACCAGGGAGTCTTTGTGCGCAGCCTGGCAACAAGAGGGTCCATGGGAGGTTTGTCCAAGGCAGTGGGAGACGGGATTCATGTTCTGGATGTAATGGGTAAGGATATCATTCTGGTAGAGACGGTAGGCGTAGGACAGCAGGAAGTTGATATTATCAATCATGCCCATACCGTTATAGTGGTTTTGGTTCCGGGAATGGGTGATGAGATACAGGCCATCAAAGCGGGACTAATGGAAATTGCTGATATTTTTGTAATTAACAAGGCTGATAGAGATGGCGCCAGAAAACTTTATAAGGAAACTCTCAATATGCTGAACTCGGGTCATTTCCCGAGTGGATGGCGTCCTCCTATCCTTATGTTGGAGAGCAGTCTGGAACCGCATTCTTTTGCTGCTTCCGTGGAGAAACTCTGTGAGAAGATTGATGAACATTACCGTCATCTGATAGAAAAAAATCAACTGCAGGAAAGGGCTACTCGCAAGGTCATAACTGAGATGAATGACGCTCTGCGTTCTGCCATACTGGAACCCGTTTTAAACGAACTGGTTGCAAGCGGGGAATTCGATCTTATGGTCAATAAGCTGATGGCCAAAGAAACCGATCCCTATTCCCTGGCTGAGGTGATTGCCCAAAAATATCTGAATAAATGATCAACTGGGGCGGGGGAGGTGGATTCTATCGCCAAGATAAAGGTGCTATTAGGAAAAACCGGGTTGGATTCCCAGAACAAAAAAGTACGGGCCTTGGCCCGAGGGCTTAAAGAAGTTGGTGAAATGGATGTAATATATACCGGTTTATATCGGAGTATAGAAGAGATAGTGGAAGAAAGCATAGCCAAGGAAGTTGATGTGATAGGAATAAGTATTTATAATGGGCTGCACCTGACAGTGTTTCCCGAGCTTAAACAGCGCCTGGCCCAGCAGGGGGGCGAAAACATTATAATTTTCGCCGAAGGGTTTATTCCAACGAAAGATCAAGATATTCTAGAAGAAGCAGGGGTATTGAATCAAGTTTTTTCACCATCGGTCAGCACAGAATCTATCATTGAATGGATTCGGGAGGCCGTAAGTACTAAGTAAGTCCAGAAGGGTATATATTCGATGAGAATAGCAGCCAAAGGAGGATAGACCATGGATATAATCAAACAAGTTCCGGAAGAGGAAATGAAAGAACGGGCCCGGCAGGCGGCCAAAACATTTTTTAAAAGTGGCCCCAATTGTGCGGAGTCGGTTTATTTGGCTCTGGTAGAAGTAGGCTTGATTGACTTTGCGCCGGAAAGCGTAGCTCTGGCTACTCCATTCGGAGGTGGTATGGGCTTATACGGGGGAACCTGTGGGGCTTTGGTTGCTGCCATAATGGGGGTAGGAGCTGTTCACGGCCGTCGCCAGCCTACTGAGGGTACCATGCAGGAAATAATTGACGGATTATATGGCAACCCTGGGCGTTATCGCTTTATCAATCAAATTCCTCATAAGTTTGCTGAGAAATATGGGGCAGTAGACTGTGAAACCCTGAATAAAGACTATCCAGAGTGGTTTGACAAAAACCGATTTCGTAATTGTATGAACATGGTGGTGGAAGCTGCTGGCATGGCAGTGGAATTTATTTATCAAGGTGAACGGGAGGGCTTTGTGCAGCCCTTTGGCCGGAATATGGCCAAAAAAGAATAGAAGCAATCTACTATATCGTGATGGAGGAGGATCAGTAGTTTTTGCCCAGACCTTTATTAATGGATATCAATTATACCGTATTCCTACGGGATGAAAAGCTGATAATCATAGATCGGCGCATTTTCCCGAGCCAGGTGAAAGAACTGGTCTGTTCGAACTGTGAAGAGGTAGCACAGGCTATTGAAGGAATGGCAGTGCAGGGAGCAGGGGATATAGCTATAGCAGCAGCCTATGGCTTGTATTTGGCTGCGCGGGAATTGGAATTAAAGTGCAGTCTCAGGATTCAGGCCAGCCAGTGTATACAAGGATCTTACCAGCGCTTGATAAACACTCGCCCCACCGGTCATTACCTGAAATCCTTGCTGGACAAAATAATGAGCAATTTGGATGACCGGGATAGCCCGGCTGATCAAATATTGTCAATCGTCCGAGAGGCCATTCAAAAGCAGCAAAGACGGTCGCAGCTAACCGGACAGTGGGCTGAGCAGTTATTACAAGACCTTGATACCATTTTAACTCACTGTTTCCCTGGGCCGGCCCTTTTGTATATGCTGAAAATGGCCTCAAGCAATAATAAAAGGATAAGGGTGATAGCATGCGAAACCAGGCCTTATTTGCAGGGAGCACGGCTTACGGCTCCCTCAGTATCGGCCTTGGATATCCCGGTAACCCTTATTAGTGACAACATGGCTGCTTACTGTATGGCGGCCGGGATGGTCAACAAAGTGTTTACTGCTGCTGATCGGATAGCCTTAGACGGTACCGTAGCCAATAAGGTGGGTACTTTTCAGCTTGCTTTGGCCGCCCAGTATCATCAACTGCCTTTTTATATACTGGGATATGGAGGACCAGATAAAAGGTCAGGCAATGCAGCAGACATACCGATAGAAATACGTGATCCCGAGGAAGTATTATCCTATGCGGGCCACCTGATAAGCGGACCTGGAGTCCAGGGCTTTTATCCAGCTTTTGATCTGACGCCAGCTGAACTAATAACTGCAATCATTACCGACCGAGGTGTTTTTCAGCCTTCTCTGATTCAAGAGTATTGGGATCTGCTGTCTTAAAGCAAAAGACTACTCGGACCTTAAGTATTGATCTGAAGGAGGTAAGAAATGGCTATAATAAAGGAAGCTGTTATCCCTCTGGGGCGTCCTCTGTTTATTCCTAAAGAGGGTAACCTGAGCAAAGAAGACCTTATCATCGAATCTAGCGGTGATTATTTATTAATGGAAAGGCCAGACCACTTTATCGTGAAGAATGACGAATGCTGCAGGAGCATACAAGTGATAATCAAAACTTCGGATTAAAAGCAGCTCAATACTGCGTTGGGCTTAACCTGCTTGAAAACCAGGTTAAGCCCCCTAATAGGAAGGAGAAAGGAGATGAACTTAAAAGAGGAACTGTACTGTCGGATTGAAGGTCTGCAGGATAAGATGCTAGCCCATGACTGTGATGGGGTTATGATTTTGCAGAATATGGATTTGTATTATTTTAGCGGCACTATGCAAAATGCCCGGCTTTATGTACCTGCCATAGGTGAACCGGTGTTATTCTGCCGTAAAAGCTTAACCCGTGCCGCCAATGAATGTCCTTGGAATGTTGTACCAACTACCAATTACAAATATATTCCCAATCATCTTAAGGAAATGGCTTATCCAACGCCTGGCCGATTGGGTTTGGAGTATGATGTTATTCCCGTTGCAGTATATCAGAGTGTCAAAAGGTTATTTCCTGATAGCTTATTGATGGATGTTAGCGGTTGGATTGGAGATTTGCGGGCTGTCAAAAGCCCTTATGAAATAGCTTTGCTTAAGGCAGCTGGGCAAAAAATGGCGGATGCCTTTAATCTGGTTCCTGACTTGATCAAGCCTGGATTATCCGAATGGGATATTGCAGCCAGGGTAGAAAAAGCTCTGAAGGGCCATGGACATCAGGGCTACGTGCGGATGCGCGGTTTTAATCAGGAATTTTTCTACGGTCATTTTTTATCCGGCACCAATGCTTGTATGGCTAGTTTTAATGATGGAGTTACGGCTGGCCTGGGTATGGGTGCCTTTTACCCTCAGGGACCGGGCAAGAGGATAATCCAAATAAATGATCCTATTTACCTGGACTATGGGGGGGTATTTGAAGGATACAATGTTGACCAGACCCGCTTGTATGTGATTGGAGACTTGGCTCAAAGGTTAAGATACGCTTTCCAAGTGGCCTTGGAAATACAGGAAACGTTGATAAGCCTGGTTAAACCGGGAATGGTGGCCAGTGAACCCTATGATATAGCACTCAACATAGCGGAGAAAGCTGGACTAAGTCATAATTTTATGGGATATGGAGCGGAAAGGGTAAGATTTGTCGGGCACGGGGTAGGGTTGGAACTGGATGAAAGACCGGTAATCGCTCCCGGTTTTAATAATCCTCTCCAGGAAGGTATGGTTATAGCTCTGGAACCCAAATTTGTTTTGCCAGGGCTAGGTATAGCCGGAATAGAAAACACCTGGCTCCTTACTCCTACCGGACTCGAAAAAATTACCGTTTTGTCCGATGAACTGCTTACCATACCTCCAGCCTAGGGTTTTACTATCATTTGGTATTGCTGTATAATTTGCTTGAATATAAAAGCAGATGAGACATTGGTCAGGCAGAAGAGAGCTGCCAGAAAAACACTGGATAAAAGCTAGCTAATTAAATATGTTTATTTGGCGGGAACCCGGGAAGCCGGTTAGAATCCGGCGTGGTCGCGCCACTGTAAGGGGAAGTGAATCCACAATCGCCACTGGAAGCAAAAAATCCGGGAAGGCGTGGAGAAATGATGAACCCGAGCCAGGAGACCGGGATCTGCTAAAATGAACACCATAGTCTACGCGGAATAGGCGAGTGTTCCCATTACTTGAAAATGCCCTTCTCAAGTGGAACCCCGTTTATACTGATGGGGTTCCATTTATTTTTAAATTAGGGAATTGCTGTACAATTTTTTTATTCTACTATATCCCGGGGTTTGCAGGTATGGGACTAATAACTGGCAGCACTGGCTGCTTAATAGTTGTGTATTCATATTTGAAAACTTGCATGGAGGGATAGAAATGTAAA
>CAZPSR010000094.1:0-8255 GCA_964589135.1 uncultured Syntrophomonas sp. | reverse complement strand
AGGGGAAATGTGCAGAAATGTGCCTTTTGACTATTCAGCTTTGGTAAGTCCGGTGTTGTAAAAATTTTGCTAATTTGGTTTCAATACTCATATTGTCCACGGTATATTCAAAAGAATTCTACACAAGCTATAATTGTTATCCAATAAAAAGTCCATAAAGAAAGGAGCACATGAAATGACCTTGAATCACATGGAACTGCAAAATTTGAGGCATTTAATCGGATCCCATCAAATGATGCAAAAGAAATTTGATTTTTATGCTTCGGAAATTCAGGATCAACAGTGTAAACAGATGTTTCAGCAGTCGGCGAAAGCCTGTCAACAAACAAACCAAAAACTTATGACATTCTTAGGATAAGGAGGAGTATAATTTGACACATCTTCAAGATAAAGAGATGGTAAATGATATTCTATCTCAAACTAACAACAGCCTTTCCACTTATGCCAAGGTTATAACCGAAACCGCCAATCAGCAATTAAGGCAGACTCTACAGCAAATCCGCAATGGAGATGAGCAATTCCAGTATCAGCTTTTTCAGCTGGCTGATCAGAAGGGCTGGTACAAACCCGCCAGCGATGCTACCCAACAGGAAATAAGTCAGGTTAAACAGCAACTGACTAGTGGATAAATAAGAATCAGCGATCTTTTTTTTAGAGGTGTCTTTAGGTCACCTCTTTTTTCTGTTTTTCCTTTCGCTTTTTCCCTTATGCCGTAAATATGTTATATTTTAAACATTGATCTTATTTTTACAAAGGAAGTCGTAATCATGAATGACCGCTATTTTAAGCCTTTCTTATTTATTATTATTATCTGCTGCTTCCTGGCAGGTTGTTCGACTGCTCAAACCCCGCCTAGCTTAGCTGAGGGAGAGGTTAAGCTGATAAACCCCATAGGTCCTGCAGTAATACCGGTGGCTGGCATTGATAATGGAACTATCAAGACCGACCTTAGCCTAGAAATCCAGTATTGGAATACCATTGATCAAGCTTTAGGAATGCTTTCCTCCGGTGCAGCTGATTTTGCAGTACTGCCGGTGAGCAACGGAGTAAACATGTATGCTAATGGCATCGACTTATTGTTGCTGGGAGTCCACGAATGGAAAGTGTTTTACCTCTTGGCCTCAGATAAAGCCGATTTTCGGGGTTGGCCGTCCTTAAAAGGACACACCGTCTATACCCCTACCGCTAAAGGACAAACCGTTGATATTATCACCCGTTATGCTTTGAATCAAAACCAGATTAGACCCGATGAGGAAGTGAGTTTCGCCTATGCTCCTCCCCAGGAAATAGTAGCCTTGTTTAAAGCGGGCAAGATTGATTATGCCGCCTTACCTGAACCCTTTGTCAGTCTGGCCCTGACCTCAGGCCAAGGTAAAGTTGTTTTAGATTATCAAGAATATTGGTCTCAAATAAGCGGTACCCAGCTGGGTATTCCTATTGCCGGGCTTTTTGTCCAAAAAGACTTTCTGGCCCAACATCCTGGGGAGACCCAAGCAGTAGCCTCCTTATTGGCTGAGTCCACTGCCTGGGCCAATGAGAACCCGGCACTGGCTATTAAAGCCAGTGCCCAGGTCTTGCCCCTGGCCCCGGAGGTGATGGAAATCGCTCTGCAGCGGATAAAATTTGATTATGTATCAGCGGCTGAATGTAAAACAGAGGTAATAAGGTTCCTGGAGATTATGCAGGAAAGCTATCCGGAAGGAGTAAAAAGGATCCCTAATTCGGGATTCTTTGTCAAATAATGAAATCCTTCTTTGACGGTTTAATCGGTATAAGTTTATTATTGCTGGTCTGGCAACTGTTGGCTTTAGTCATCGATAAGAGTATTGTTCCAGCCCCCAGCGAAACCCTCAGTCTATTAGCCCAACTTCTGGTCTCGCCGTCAGTGCTGGTGGCAGCCTGGCAAACGGCCTGGAAGGTATTTCTGGCTCTGGGGCTGGCTATGCTAATAGGTCTAACCCTGGGCCTGGGCCTGGGCTTATCCAACACGTTGTATAATATGTTTCGGCCCATTATAATGGTTATTCAAGGGGTGCCGGTAATCTCCTGGCTTTCCCTGGTTATCTTCGCCTGGGGGATTGGCTGGAAAGGTCCGGTATTCATCGCTTTTCTATCCCTTCTGCCCTTATCTATTTTGACTACCGTAGCCGGGGTGCGCAACCTGGACCAAAACCTGCTGGAAATGGCTCGAGTATACCGAGTACCGGGCCGCCGGATTATAAAAGATATTTACTTGGGCTCCCTTTTGCCCTTTATTGCTGCCATTGTAGATGTCAGTATTGGTCAGGCCTGGAAAGTAATACTGGTAGCTGAATACTTGAGTGGTGGAAAGGGACTGGGGGTAGAAATACTTCAGATGCGCATGAATATTGATATTCCCGGAGTGTGGGCTTTAACTATTTTAGCGGTACTCCTGGGAATCATTACCGAACGCCTGATTAAAAAAGGCTTGGGGAGGTTGTCTGATCAATGGACAAATGCCTAGTGGTAGACAGCTTGAGTAAGAGCTACGGTTCCCTTCCGGTCTTGGCTAACTGGAACCTGAGTCTGAGTTCGGGTCAGCGCCTGGTTCTCTTAGGGCCTTCCGGAGCTGGTAAAACCACCTTTCTTAGAATACTGTCAGGTCTGGAAAGACCCAGCAAGGGCAAGATAACTAGCCATCATAAACAACTTGGCTTTGTTTTTCAGGAACCCCGATTGATACCTTGGCGCAGCGTTAAAGAAAATCTTTTGTTTACCAAGCCCAACGGAGACTATCTCGGCCTGCTGGCTCGGCTAGGCCTGGCCGGTTTTGAAGATTATTTACCATCCCAGTTGAGCGCAGGTATGCGGCAAAGGGTCAACTTGGCCCGGGCCCTGATGAGCCAGCCGGATCTGTTGATCCTGGACGAAGCCTTTTCTTTCCTGGACCTGAAGGTAAAAATCAGTATAATGGAAGATATCAGCCAGCTCTGGCTGGAAAACCGGTTTACCATGATTGCGGTAACCCATGATCTTAAAGAAGCCCTTTATATGTCTGATCGCATCATTTTTCTTTCCCCCAGTCCGGCCCGCATTATGCAGGAAATAAAAGTAGATCTGGGTCCACAGCGCAGCTTTTCTTCCCCCGGATTGCTCCAATTGGAATCCAGGCTGATAAAGCTTATATGTAGTATGCCAATGGAGGTGTAAACAAGATGATTCCTCTAATCAGTAATCGGGTCCAATTTATCGAAGCCCCGGATCGGGGCCGATTTCCCTATGCCCACAGTCTGTTCATAAATGATGAAATACGAGTTTTGATCGACACCGCTTGTGGGGAGGAAAATATCCAGTATTTTTTGGACCATCCCCCTGACATCATTCTTAATACCCATTTTCATGAAGACCACATTATGAACAACCATAAATACCATTCAGCCCAAGTCTGGGCTCATACCTTAGATGCACCCGCCATCAGATCGGAAGAGGTTTTTGCCGAATATTATGGTTTTAGGCATTTTGGGGTGGAACATATTGGTCGGCTATTCTATGAATGGACAGGAGCTAAGTCCTCCCCAGTACACCGGGAACTACAAGGGGGTCAAATACTGGACTTTGGTAAAACCAAGGTTCAGATTATTCATGCTCCAGGCCATACTCCCGGCCACTGCTGTTTTCTATTTGAAGATGATATATTATTCAGTGCCGACATTGAACTAGGTAGCTTCGGCCCCTGGTACGGTCATTGGTGTAGTGATATAGACGATTTTATAGCTTCGATTGAGCTCTGTCAGAAAATAAATCCCTCCATTATAGTTACTTCTCACCGGGGAATAATTAAAGATAAAATTCAAAAACGCTTGCAGGATTATGTGAATATCATTTACCGAAAGGAAGAGAAGGTCTTGAACAGCCTCAGGCAACAGCCTCTGAGCCTTGATCAATTAACTGAATTGCTAATCTTCCAGGGAGAAATCAAGGAATTTTTCCGGCTGTTTAAAATGTGGGAAAAAATGGCTATGCAAACCCATCTTAAGCGCCTGCTGAAATTGGGGCTGGTGGAAAAAGCAGAGGATCTCTACTATACCAGATAACCGGACCAAACCATATAGATAAAATAGGCTCCCAAACCCAGCAGGAATATACCACAGCTTACGATTAGATATTTATATAATGTAAAGGAGAAGAAAAATGCTTACCTTTGGTCCGATACCATCCCGTCGGCTGGGGCGCAGCCTGGGAATCAATCATATTCCACCCAAAATCTGTACTTATTCCTGTGCCTACTGCCAGCAGGGTTATTCCAGTAAAGTACAGATAGAAAGGCAGGCCTTTTATGATCCCCAGTTGATTCTAGCTAGAGTACAGGAAAAGGTGGAACTAGCCCGGAGGGCTGGTGAGCCTATCGACTATTTATCCTTTGTACCGGATGGAGAACCTACCCTGGATATCAACCTGGGCCAGGAGATAGACCTATTGAAAACCCTCAATTTACCCCTGGCAGTTATCACCAATGCTTCCCTGATCTGGCAGGCAGAAGTGAGAGAGGCCTTGTACCAGGCCGACTGGGTATCAGTGAAAATTGACAGCGTAGATGAAAGGGCCTGGCGCCGGATTGACCATCCCCATCGGGGGCTGTCTCTACCCCAAATACTAGAAGGTATACTGGAATTTGCCTCCCATTACCAAGGCTGCTTATGCACCGAGACCATGCTGGTGGAGGGCATCAATGATAAGGAAGCAATACTAGACGCTAATGCCCGGTTTATTGCCCAAGTTGATCCCCATATTGCCTATATATTAATCCCTACCCGTCCTCCAGCCGACAAGAAGGTTAAAGCTCCGCCAGAAGACCTGGTCAATACTGCCTTCCAGATCTATGGCCGTCATCTGCAACAGGTAGAATACCTGATTGGAGCCGATAGCAGCAATTTTGCCTATACCGGCAACCTGGAGAAAGACCTGCTGGGAACTACCTCAGTTCACCCCATGGGGGCAGATGCAGTACAGGAACTCCTGGCCAAGGCGGGCCGGGATTGGACCGTCGTTCAGGACCTGATAAGGGATGGCCAATTGATAGAACTGGATTTCGAGGGGAAAAAATTCTACATGCGCAAGCTCTTTGAGCGGTATAAGCGTTAATAGGGAGCATCCCGGTTGGCCAGAACCGCTTTGCGGGCAAAATAATTGTTGATAAGCAAGGAGGACTCCAGCTTGGAATCTAATCTGCCTGAGCTGGCAATGATCTCCTGCAGTAAATCAAATGAGCCCTCATCCATAACGGTGGTCACCCGCCAGGTGTTCTGGACCTGATATCGTCCCACTGCTTCAGCCAGATCATCGACTTCAATCCATGGCAAACAGGGAAGAATAGCCTGGGCAGTTTCATCCGGAGAGTGACTATCCATCCATAACTGGGCTTGGTATATGGCATTACAGAATTTCTGAAGCATCTCGGGTTTTTGCTCTAATACCCTTTTGGGGGCTAGGTAGACCGTATCAGTTATGAAGTCGGCCCAGGTGCCCAGGGAGGCCTGGGGGTATCCTACCCCAGCCTTCATCAGCCAGGTAACCTGGGGTTCTCCCAGGACCACATAATCCCCCTGGCCAGCCAGGAATACTTCGGCTGCATCCGGATCGGCCCAGACTCCCACATCCTCTCCGGGTTTCAGCCCGTGTTGCCTCATGGCATATTCCAACAGCATCTCCTGCCTCTCCTGACCAGCCTCAGTTATTATTTTCTTACCCCTTAAATTATCCCATTGGAATCTATCTTCCGGCAGCTGGCGCCCCATTAGAAAGGAACCCTCCCGCTGGGTTAACTGGGAAAAATTAACCAGATAGTCTTCCTGCCCCGCCTCATAGCTCAGAACGCTTATTTCACCCCCGGCCAAACCTATATCAGCTTGCCCCTCCTGCAAGGCCAGGATCAAATCCTCTTTATTATCAACCCTAATCACTTCAACCGCCAAACCCTCTTCGGCAAACAGAGAGTTATTCATGGCTACATATTGCGGCGCATGCAGTATAGCAGGAAAAAGCTCACAAACCCTTACCTGCTGGTGCTCAGTTCCTTTAGGGCTATCCCGCTCCTTATCCATACAGGCTATCGGTGCAGCCAGACCGACTACCATAATAGCCAATATGATCCCCAGCTTCTTATACAAGCCATCCTCCCCCATATGCTTCCTTACCGGAAGTACTCTACTATAAGAATTATGAGAGATGGCTTGTATCATATACCTCTTAATAAAAATAGGGGCTAAAGAAAAACTAAACCCATGTAGGTTTGCTCCGTTGTTCTGGTGGGCCATAGGCGGGAGCTGGGCTCAAAACCCTTGTTTAGGCACAGCCTATGGTCTCATTTAGGCAGGGTAGCCGAATTTCTTTAATTTACGGTAGAGGGTGGAAAGATCTATACCTAGCAGCTCTGCTGCTCTTACCCGGTCATAACCTGCATCCTGCATGGCTTTTTCAATCAAGCCCCGCTCAAATTCCCGGACTGCCGTTTTAAGGTTATGCTGTTCCTGGGTAACCCGGCCAAGATCCAACTGTTTTTTTATAAACATAAAATGTCTAACATCCAGAACCTGGGTCTTCTCCATGTCGGCTAGAATCATGGCCCTTTCCAGCACATTCTCCAACTCCCGCACATTGCCCGGCCAAGAGTAAGCCTCCAGCATCTCCTGGGCGGGGCTGGAGATCTCTTTAATCCCGGTATTGAGGCGGCAGTTCAAGCTGCTAATAATATGCTGGCATAAGCAGGGAATATCATCGACTCTCTTTCTCAAGGGAGGCAGATCAAAGCGCACCACATTCAGCCGGTAATACAGATCCTCTCGAAATATACCGCTTTCAATCATATTCTCCAGGTTCCGGTTGCTAGCTGCTATTACCCTTACATTAACCTTTATCAGATGACTGCCTCCCAGGCGCTCTATTTCCTGTTCCTGTAGAACCACCAGCAGTTTACTTTGCATGGCCAAAGTCATCTCACCGATTTCGTCCAGGAAAATCGTTCCCCCATTGGCTAATTCGAATTTTCCCGGTTTGCCTCCCTTTTTAGCCCCGGTAAAGGCCCCCTCTTCGTAACCAAACAATTCTGCTTCCAAGAGATTTTCCGGGATGGTAGCACAGTTGATCCTTAGAAAGGGAAAACGGCTGCGGCTGGATTGATTATGAATGGCCTGGGCAAAGAGCTCTTTGCCAGTACCGCTTTCCCCACACAGAAGTACGGTGCTGATAGTATGCTGGGCCACTTGCTGAGCAAACTTTTTAATTTTGCGAAATGCCTCATTTTGGCCAATGATATCATCAAAGCTGTATTTAGCCTTGTACAGATTATCCACTTCGTCTTTATACATATTCAACTCGGTAATCAGATTCTCAATGGTGTCTTGAGCATTCCAAATATCCAAAAAAACACTGTAGGCAAAAGCGCCTACCACCTGGCCATCCTGGATAATAGGTATGGTAGAGGCTATCATATTATAATCATTAATTCTCCAGTTGTAACCGACTATAGCCTTCCTGCTCTTGAGCACGTTCATAACCCGGGAATGCGGGGTTATCTGCTTGGCCGGCCGGCCGATCACCTCTTCCCGGCATAGATTCAACACCTTCAGATAAGTCTCACTAATGGAAACAATCCTGCCATTATGATCTACAATCATGGCCGCCATAAACTGGTTTTCGGTAAATAAAGCTTCCAGTATCCGTCCAATTTCCAATTCCTGCTCCCCCCCAAAGCATGAAATTTTCTTTGGTATTCCTATTTTAAGAAAATTATACCATAAAGGGGCCGCCCGTGGGACAGGGGGACGGGGGAAGCAGGGGGGGGAGCCTGTCCCCCTGTCCCATCTCTACGACTACCTATTGCTGTTTCTCCAAATCCCTTGTTCCTGGGCGCTACTAATCAGTTCATCTCTGACTTGGGGATGGGCCAGGTTGATCAGGCCTTCCGCCCTTTGCCAGACGGTTTTGCCCTTCAGGTCAAACTTGCCGTATTCGGTAACAATATATTGGGCTACTGAGCGGGGATCAGTAACTATGGCCCCGGTCTTCAGAACCGGCACTATTCGGCTTACTACATGGCCCTGGCTATCCAAGTTGCTAGATGGCAAACAGACAAAGGATTTGCCCCCCTTGGACTGATAACCAGCCAGGACAAAATCCAATTGTCCACCAGTACCGCTGATTATCCGGGTACCTACAGATTCTGCGCAAACCTGCCCATACAGATCAACTTCTATGGCATTATTGATACTGATCAGCTTATCGTTTAGGGAAGCCAA
>CAZPSR010000093.1:0-8364 GCA_964589135.1 uncultured Syntrophomonas sp. | reverse complement strand
TATGGTGGGCGCAGCAGGTTTCGAACCTGCGACTTCCACCGTGTGAAGGTGGCACTCTCCCGCTGAGTTATGCGCCCAGATCTGCTCCTCCTATTTATTGGGTTTTTATTATTTTAGCACAAACCGCCGCCCCTATGCAAACTAACTGGTGCGACAGTGGGGCGCTTTGCCTGTTACATCAGGCTTCTTGCTGGGAGGGGCCTCCAATACATGAGAATAGGCCTCCCCAATGGAAGCAATGGGGATTATTTCTATTCCCATATCATGGGCTGACAGCTCTTCATGATTATCATAAGGTATAAGTATTTTCTTGATACCTGCCTGCCGGGCGGCATGAATCTTTTCATGGAGCCCTCCTACTGCTTTGACCCGACCCCGTATAGAAATCTCGCCGGTTACTGCAATATCCTGCCAAATACCTATTCCCTTGATGGCGCTTAATATGGCTAGGTATATGGCGGCTCCCGCCGATGGACCATCAACTTGGCCACCACCAATGAAATTTATATGCAGATCATAATTATATATGCTTTCCCCAAATTCGCCGCGGATTACCGAAGCCGCATTAAAAACCGAATCCCGGGCCATGGAACCTGCCGTATCATTAAAACGCACCCGGCCTTCTCCCTTTGGTTCAGCAGGAAAAGCCACCGCTTCAATTTCCATGAGCCTTCCCCGATAGCCATAGGCACCCAAGCCAAAAATCTTGCCTACTTCTGCAGATTCAGAGGCTTTATGATCTATACTTAAAGTTATTCGGCTATTCTGAATGGCCTGGTAGACTTCCTCGGTACTTACCTTTAGGCTTGATCCCGCCTGGTTCTGGTTTTTATTCAAGGCTATGGAATAAGCTTCTACCAGTAATTTATTGGCACTTCTTCCATCATCAGCATAATAGCTGATTAGTTCCTTTACTCCAGCTTGAATTTCGATACCCAATTTAGCCGCAGCCAGGCTGACAATTTTTTGAATGTCTTCTGCCTTCAAAGCTTCAAAAAAGACTTCCATACAACGGGATCTCAAAGCTGGATTAATAGCCTCTGGTCCCCGGGTTGTAGCTCCGATCAAAACAAAATCAGCTGGTACCCCTTGCTCAAACATCAGCTTTATATACCTGGGTATACGCTCATTATGGGGATCATAGTAAGCTGATTCAAAGGTCACCCTTTTGTCTTCTAAAACCTTCAGTAGTTTATTCTGCAGAGCCGGGTCCATTTCCCCAATTTCATCTATAAACAGTATTCCTCCATGGGCATCACACACCAGACCGGGTTTAGGTTCCGGTATCCCTTCTTCTGCCAGATCTTTGCGTGCTCCCTGATATATTGGATCATGAACCGAACCTAATAAAGGATTGGTGGATTCTCGAGGATCCCAACGCAAGGTGGTTGCATCTACCTCTATAAAGGGGGCTTCTTTGCTAAAGCAGCTTTGCTCTTTTTCTCGGGCCAATTCCAGAGCTAATCTGGCACAACTGGTCTTTCCCACCCCTGGGGGGCCGTACAATATCATGTGTTGAGGATAGGGGGTATTCAGCTTGGCTACCAGGGCTTTAATTGCTTTATCCTGTCCCATAAGCTCACTAAAAGCAGCGGGGCGGAGCCTATCCAGCACTGATTTGCTCAGGCTTATACTCTCCATCATTTCCAGCCTTCCCAGTTTTTTCAGAGTCTGGGCGTTTTCCGGAGAATGCTTCTGTTCCTGGAGTATCTGCAGTTTTATCTCCTGAATATATTCATTATGCTTTTCATCCATTTTCTGTTGGATACTATGGTGCAAATCTTCTTCTATCTGCTTCCGGGTATATAGTTCAGAGAAAATACCCTCCAGCGCAGTAATTTCTAAGGCCAAATCCTCCAAACGAGGCAAAAGGCTGATAGTTGGATCCTCGGTTAGTATTCTGCGTAAAGCCAGAACTCTCTCGGGCAGAGCCGCTGAGCTCATAAAATCCATAGCATCAAGTTTATTGGCTTTCAGCACCAATTCCTGGGTTCCATAAAATTGCTGCAGTTTATCATAAAGACTGTCTACCCTCCAAGCCAATATCTGCCACTTGTGGTCCTTTTTCCTGCTTTTGCGATCTTTAACCTGGTAGTATTTCACCGTGACCCCCCTATTTTATTCTGCTGCTGCGACTATTATCTGGATCTGGGCTTGAATAGCTGGATATATCTTAATTTTAGCCTGGTAAGTTCCCAGGTGCTTAATGGGTTCTTTTAATTCAATTTTCTTCCTGTCTACTTGAGCTCCATATTCTTTCTGGAGTCTTTCGGCAATTTCTTTACCGGTTATAGCTCCAAATAATTTATTACTTCCTGCAGTACGAGCCAAGATAGTAATAGTTTTGCCCTCCAGCTTACTTTGTAAAGCCCGGGCAGCGGTTTCTTCCTTGTTTTTTTGTTTTTGCTTTTTAAGGTCCTTTTCTTTAGTTTCCTTGAGCCTGGCTGCGGTAGCCTCCAGAGCCAAACCCTGGGGTATTAAATAGTTTCTGGCATAGCCATCGGACACTTCCTTTATTTCACCTATTGTGCCCAATTTTTTAACATCTTTGATCAAAATTACTTTCATTATCATTCCTCCTGCCCTCTGCGCAGTTTCCGAAAATCAACCAGGGAATCAAAAAGTCCAATAATGCTTAAAAACAAAATAGCAGATAGGGGTAAGGCCAAAATCAACAAAATCAGTCCGAATATAAAGAAAACCCGCGGGGCGCTTCGGGCTTTGCCTATTTGATACCCTACTAAAGCTAGTCCATAGTATACCGCTATTGGAGCCACGGTCCACAAAATATTGGACCCTAAGTAATATATTTGGTTTAACTCATCCCGGCCCCAGATCCATAAGCCTAGCCCAGCAATTGCTATCCAGACCAACTGCCAGGGCATCATCTCTTCTCTAAAGGCTTTTTTCTTTAGACGTTCATAATTGGCCTTTTGGGCAGTATGAGCGGCTAAAAGCAGCATGAAAAATACTGCTATGATGGCCTGCAGGTAGTAAATGGCTGGCAAATGCCGGGCGAAAGCAGCTGTGGTCCGCTGTAAAGAGCTCTGGAATTCTTCTAGACTTATTCCTAATTGATTTTCAAATATTCCCATGTCTTCATAAATCTTAATGCTCTCTGCGGCAGCCTGATTCAACTGGCTCTCTAGTTCGTTAATCCCTATTCCTCCTGAGGCAAGATAGGTCCATAACAAAAATACACTTACTCCCAATACCGCAACACTTACTCCTGCCTTCTGTATCTTATAGTAATCCCAGTTGCGGCTAGCCAGCAAGGACATTATAACCGCCGCAATCCCGAAGAAAACAAAATAAACGAATAGTTGATCAACTCCAGCCATGAATAGCAACAAAAGCAGGTTGATAAAAAATATGGCCAGAATTTTATTATCCTCCAGGTGCAAGGCAGCTATAATTAAGAAAGCACCCCAGGCTATAGCTGGTATCAATGCTATTTCGGGCAGAAAGGCCATAGCAATACAGGCCAAAGATGTGGCTAGAAGATAAAATATAATTGCTGGCAATTTATCCCCTCTTTCTGGTATCCAGATAGAGCATTAAATATCTCATATCATCATACCATTGATCTTCTTCATCAGTTTCTGCTATTCCCCCTTGCAGCTTCTGATAGGCTAAATAATCTAAAGTAGTAAAATCAATTCCTAATTTCCGGCCCAGAATATAAGCAATGGTTATTATGGTAGCCAGAGAATCACAGATATTGGCATGGTCATTTTTAAGCGTAGCTTTGGACAAATCGCTCAAAGCCTCCAGCAATTCAATTTTTAAAGCTTCGCTTACTTTTAGGTTACGGGCAAAGACCTCTTTTTTGTCATTATTCAATCCTACCACCCCCCTAAGTAATTCTATTTGGTTCCATAAATTTCCTGCTTAAAAAATAAGCTAAGCCCTCAGCTAGCTGAGGGCTCTATAAGGTTTTTATTCGGCTGTATATGGTAGTAAAGCCATGTTTCTGGCTCTTTTAATGGCCACTGTAATCTGCCGTTGATGTTGAGCGCAGTTGCCGGTTATCCTTCGGGGCAAGATTTTTCCTCTTTCCGTAATATAGCGGCGCAATTTGGGAATATCTTTATAGTTTACATGCTCGATCTTGTCCGCACAAAAATTACACTGACGCCTTTTTTTGCGTTTATCCCTTTTCAAATTCTGTTTCCCTCCTCATTAGAAAGGTATTTCATCGTCATCCTGACGATCAACTATGTCTATATCACTTAGGTTTACTTCTCGTCCAAAATTTCCCCAATCATCCGTACTGCGGGCTGAACTGGTTGGTGCGGAACTTGCAGTGCTCGTCCCAGCCCGATCCAAAAACCTTACCTCATCGGCTACTATTTCAGTTACTCTCCGGCGCTGCCCGTCCTGAGCCTCATAACTGCGTATTTGCAGTCTACCCTCAACCGCCACTAGTCTGCCCTTACCCAGGTAATTGGCACAATTCTCAGCCATCTTGTTCCAGACTACAACTGGAATAAAATCAGCTTCCTCCCGTTTAAACTTGCGATTTACGGCAACAGTAAAAGATGCAACTGCTGTTCCGTTTTGAGTGTATCTTAATTCTGGATCCTGAGTGAGACGCCCGATTAAAATTACTCTGTTTAACAAATCCAGCCTACCTCCCGTCCAGTTTAATTCCCCTATTCTTCCAATCGAATGATCATATGACGCAAAAACTTATCTGAGATTTTGATAACTCGGTCTAATTCATTAACAGTTCCAGTTTCTCCGTTAAAATTCCAGAGGGCATATATCCCCTCGGAGTAATCCTGAATGCTGTATGCCAACCTCTTTTTTCCCCAGCCGTCCAGTTCTTTAGTAAACTCACCGCCAAAATCAGCAATTATACTCTGTAATCTTTCTTTGGCTTCAGCAATATCTTCTTCTGACAGATCCGGCTTGAGAATGAACATCATCTCATACCTGCGCATAGTTACACCTCCTCCCTATGGACTAGCCCATTAAAGAGCATAAGGCTCCGGTATAACCGGAGCAGGGACTTCAAAACATTATACCAATATAATTATAGTCTGGCAAGCCTTAAGTGACAGTCCTAAAGCCTTCCTCTGATAAGCAAACTATCCAGCTCGGAGATGGATTTCTCAATAATAAAGGTGTGGTTGAATAATGCTTTCAGTACCGCTCTGGATTCCTGCTGTTCCTGGTCTTTAATGGCAATAATGCAGAATTTATGAGTATAGGGCATATTCTTTACCGTAACCAGATCCCCGGTAGAAAACCGAGGGCTGCCTGTAGTATTATTAATCATCTTTTTCCTACCCCCTTCAGGTTAGAATCCCCCTCTTAGCATGCTATGCAAAAGGAGCGGAAATTGTTAACAATACTGTATTATTTCTCTACTCGGTGCATGCGTTTTTCAAACTGCATCCGTGGCAGCATTACTATGCGTCCACAACCCTGACACTTGATCTTTATATCAGCGCCCATACGGGTAATCTCCCAATGGTAACTGCCACAGGGATGCTTTTTTTTCATACGCACTATATCACCTAACTGGAATTCTTTCCTCTGCATCTTACCCTCCCCCAAGCATATATGCTCAACTACCCAGCCCTTACCTATAATTATCTGATCAATAGTTTCGGATTTCTATGGCCTGAAAACCCTGGGTTAAAACCTTTCCCACCTGAAAACAACTACATTGCTGGTCTTTCATAGCCTGGTCAAGCCTATCGGCCTGTGCCGCCTCAACTGCTATTAATAAACCTCCCGCAGTTTCCGGACAGAACAAGATATCCAATATAGCCGGATTTATCTCTTCACTGCTATGGTACTTATCCTGCAGATAGCTGCGGTTTTTATAGGCTCCTGCAGGGATTAACCCCATTTGAGCATATTCCCGAGCTCCTTCCATCAGTGGCACCCAATCCGCATATAGCTCCACTGCCATTTGACTCGCTGCGGCCATTTCATAGAGGTGCCCTACCAGGCCAAAGCCAGTTACATCAGTAAGGGCATGTACCTCTACCTGTTTTAGAGCCTGGGCAGCAGCCTGGTTCAACATGGTCATCCATTTTCTAGCAGCCTGATAGGAGGAATCTGCTATCATTTCCGCTTTGATGGCGGTTGCCAAAACACCATTGCCGATGGGTTTGGTGAGATATAACAAGTCCCCCGGCCGGGCTCCGGCATTATCCAACACCCGGTCTGGGTGAACCAAGCCAGTGACGGCCAAACCATATTTAGGCTCATTATCTTCGATGGTATGCCCTCCTACCAGGAGAGCTCCTGCTTCGGTAATTTTTGACAACCCACCGGCCAGTATCTCGCGTAATAGCTTTAAGTCTTCACAGGAAGGAAAACAAACGATATTCATGGCCAAGAGGGGAGTTCCCCCCATGGCATAAACATCATTAAGGGCATTGACCGCTGCAATCTGTCCAAATAAGTAGGGATCATCCACCATGGGAGTAAAAAAATCGAGGGTCTGAATAAGGGCTTGCTCTGAATTCAATTTATATACCCCGGCATCATCCCGGGTATCTATACCTACTAATAGATCTGGGTGAGTTGGGGGCTTAAAATCCATTAATATTTGTTCCAGGGCCCCTGGATCTATTTTTGCAGCTCACCCGGCTGCTCGGACCATTTGAGTTAGCCTTTTGCTCTCCAAGTAGATCTCCCCTCCTCCTGCGCAAGTTAATTACTAATTGTGCCCGTAGGGTGACTCCTAAGACCCTTAAAAGGATTGCATAAAGGCTCGATAAGCCTTGTATGACATGTATACATCAGCCTTGCTTACGATTTCAAAAGGTGAATGCATACCCATCACCGGTACTCCACAGTCTAGCACTTCCATGCCATAGTAGGCCAGATACTGAGCCACCGTTCCGCCGCCGCCAATATCTACTTTCCCTAATTCTCCTACCTGCCAGGATACCCCGGCCTCATCCAGTAGTTTTCTGATTCGGCCTAGAAACTCGGGATTGGCATCGCTGGATTCAGCCTTGCCCCTGGAACCGGTATATTTGGTCAATACTACTCCCCGGGATAAAAAGCTGCAATTTCTCTTTTCAAATACCTCGGGATAATTGGGATCCACCGCTGCGTTAACATCTGCGGATAAGGCAAAGGACCTGGCTAAACAGCGCCTTAGGCCTAGATAGCTGGTGATCCCTGTCAGAGGCAGGATTTCGGCCAGGAGGTTTTCGATCAAGAGAGAATGTAATCCGGTGTTGCCCACACTGCCAATTTCTTCTTTGTCAGCAAAAAGACATAGTACGGTCCGGGAGGGGTTACTTACCTCCAACACTGCTTGCAGGGAAGCAAAAGCACTGACTCGATCATCCTGTCCATAGCCCCCGATCAGGCTGCGATCCAGGCCCACTTCCCGAGCCGGAAAGGCTGGTACCAGCTCCAATTCGGCGCTGGTAAAATCCTCTTCCTCTATATCATATCTATCCTTTAATGACTTCATAACATAAGACTTGACTGGATTCTTGCTTTCCCCATCCAGGGGCATACTGGCCACCAGAGCATTTAAGCCTTCCCCACTAATGGCTTCAGACATTTTCTTTTCCATCTGTTCCTTAGCCAGATGCGGAAGCAGGTCCGCAATCGTTAAAACCGGTTCTTCAGCCTTCTCTCCGATTACTACCTTGACGGTATCCCCGTTTTTCTTTATTATCACTCCATGTAAGGCTAGGGGAATGGCCAACCACTGGTATTTTTTTATCCCTCCATAATAATGGGTTTTTAGCCAGGCCAATCCGTCTTCCTCATAAAGAGGTCGAGCTTTCAAGTCCAATCGGGGGGAGTCAATATGAGATGCTACTATATTGATCCCTTTCTCCATGGAATCCTGTCCGATGATAACCAAAGCACAGATTTTTCCTTTAGCCTTTATCACTAGTTTCTGCCCCGGCTTAAGCTCAACCCCGTCTTCCAAAGGGATAAAACCTCTTTGGCGAGCTACTCGATAAATGTAGTCTACCGCTTCCCTTTCTGTCTTACTCTCATTCAGAAATTCCAGATACGGCCCACAAAACTTATGTACGGCCTCCTCTTCTCCAGGACCCAAGACCGTCCAGCAATTCCGTTCTAAGCTATCCTGCTTATCCATATATTGTATAACCTCCTTTTCCAATTAAAGGCCCTTCCTTTGGTATATCTTACCCGGTTACCTGCTATTTTAAATAATCCTTTTTCTATTATTTAGCTTTTACTTTTAGTAATTGAATATGGATCAACTCATCCCGGTCCAAGCTTTTAATAACTCGTAAGTCTGTAACATATAGGAAGCAATTAATGACTTGTCAATACTGTCCACTACTTCCAGCATAAGATAAAAACCCATTTTTGAAGAAAGCAAGAGGGCCGGATATAATA
>CAZPSR010000092.1:0-8605 GCA_964589135.1 uncultured Syntrophomonas sp. | reverse complement strand
TTGTCATCTACCACGACTTCTTTAAGGGCGGCCAGGACCCCGCTCAAGCCTGCCAAATCTCCAGGTATGATCAGCTTGGTGGATTGTCCGTCACCAATTGCCTGCAGGGCTTCCAAGGATTTTAGGGCCAAAACTTTGTTATCGGCCTCGGCTTCCCGAATCATTACCAGGCTGTCGGCAAAGGCTCTCTGTACAGAAAGGATGGCTTCAGCTTCCCCCTGGGCTTTCAGAATCTGGGCCTGCCTGGAACCTTCTGCTTCCCTTATGGCAGCTTCCTTTACGGCTTCGGCGGTTAGAATAGTGGATTGTTTTCTGCCTTCAGCATCCAAAATTGCTGCGGTTTTTTGTCCTTCAGCCCGCAGGATGGCTTCGCGTTTTTCCCGCTCCGCCCGCATCTGTTTTTCCATGGCGTTCTGTATATCCTGGGGCGGCAAGATGTTTTTCAATTCCACCCGGTGTACTTTTATTCCCCATTTGTCAGTAGCTTCATCCAGAATAACCCGAAGCTTGGTATTCACCAAATCCCGGGATGTAAGGGTTTCGTCTAATTCCAGATCCCCCACAATATTTCTCAGGGTGGTAGCAGTAAGGTTCTCGATCGCTACTATAGGAGAGGCGATTTCGTATATATACTTGAAGGCATCAGTAATCTGGAAGTAGATAACGGTATCAATCATCATGGTCACGTTGTCTTTGGTGATAACCGGCTGAGGCGGGAAATCCATTACCTGTTCACGCAAGTCTACGACAGCTCGGAAACGATCGATAAAAGGTACGATGACATTAATACCCCGGGGTGCAGATTTATGATATCTCCCCAATCGTTCCACTATGCCCACGGTGGATTGTTTTATTATTTTAATGGAAGTCAGTCCAATAAAAATAACAAAGAGTACCAGCATTGTATTAACAAAATATTGCATTTAAATATCTCCTTTCTATTGATACCATTGATATACTACCGGGATGCTTTGACCAGGAGTTTTACTCCTTCTATTCCCATAACCTCTACCCGGGTACCTTCATTGATTTCCTCGTTTGATGCTGCGGTCCAGATTTCTCCATTAACCTTTACCTGTCCAAACTGCAATGGTTTTATCCCGCTGAGGCTTACTCCGTGTTGACCGATAAGAGCCTCGGTGGTGGTAGGGATATCCTCTGACTTAAATAGTTTTACCACCAGAGGACGGGTAAAGATTATGAAGAGAGTACTGAAAAGGGCAAAAATTAAGAGCTGACTCTCCAAATTGCTCAAAAAACCCAGACTAGCTCCTAGTGCTACCAGTAGGGCCGAAATTCCCAGCCATAAAAACCAAAAACCGCTTGAAGCCACTTCAATGGCTCCACATACTATAGCTACTAGTATCCATTGTACGGCCGACATCTTAATACCCTCCTGTCTTAAATGAAGGATTTTGACTAGTTTCTGCATCTAATCATACCATATTCTCAGACACTATTCCCTAGTATTGTATTGAGGGGCGTTACTGTCTTATGATGAAGAAAAGGAGTTGGCCTTTAGCTCTTCCCCTGCTGGGTAATTATGACCTTCGGGGATACAAAAGGGATCTCATCCTGGGCTCCGGTGATGGGCCGGATCTGCTTTTGAATAAGGGCCAAGTCCCCATCAAATGTAAATGGTACTGGCTTATATTATGGTGTATAATGGGTGAAAACATCCATGATAAATTTGCATATTTCGAGTTTTTATCGTCAATAGGGAGCGAAATGGGTTTTTGGAGATGTTTTTTATCCATTTATGAGTTAAAAAGTCGAAATTAAGGTGAGGGAATTAGGGGGAGGTATAAGACGAGTGAATAAGGAGGAACTGACTAAGAAGCTGACCGATTTTTGCCCCAATGGAAAAATTACTTGTACCCAGGCTAGGCAGTTTGCTCAGGATAATCAGGTGGAACTGGCCCTAATCGGAGAACTCTGTGATGAAGCGGGGATAAAGATTTGCGGCTGCGAATTAGGCTGCTTTTAGGAGGGACAGGCCACCTCTTGTTAAGTGGGAGAGTCTCGGGGGGGTATAGAAATGAAGGACAGCTATGGGAGAGAGATAAACTACTTGCGGGTCTCCATTACCGACCGGTGTAACTTGAGGTGCCGATATTGTATGCCCGAGGAAGGCATTAGAAAGGTAGAGCATTATAATATCTTGAATTTGGAAGAGATAGCTCGCCTAATCCGGGTAGCTTCAGATATAGGCATTCAGAAGGTGCGTTTAACCGGCGGGGAACCCCTGATCAGAAGGAATATCGTGCAATTGGTGGATGACATTGCCAGTTTGCCGGGAATAGATGATTTAGCTATGACCACCAATGGGATGTTGTTCAACCAATTTGCCGAGGATTTGCATAAAGCAGGCCTTAAACGGGTGAATTTCAGCATGGATACCATGGTAGCTGAGAAATTCAAATATATAACCCGGGGCGGAGAGCTGGAAAGGGTTACTACAGCAGTCTTTAAAGCCCTGGAATTAGGTATGGAACCGGTTAAGATCAATACTGTGATAATACGAGGTTTTAATGACTCGGAGATCATGGACTTTGCTGATCTGGTTTACCGCTATCCCCTGCATATAAGGTTTATTGAGTTTATGCCGGTAGGGGACTTGCTGTACTGGAAGCCGGAGCGAGTAATGAAGGTAGATGAGATCAAAACTATAATTGAACAGGAATACGAACTGTATGAAGGAAGCAAAATAGAAGGTAATGGTCCGGCTAAGTATTATCATATGCGTAAGGGATGCGGGACTATTGGGCTTATCAGCCCCATGAGCAATCATTTTTGTGCTAGCTGTAACCGAATACGCATGACCGCTGATGGCAGTCTTAGGGGTTGCCTGTACGAAAAGGCTGAAATAAATCTAAAATCAGCCCTTCTGGCCGGAGCCCATGATGATGAATTGCGAGAATTATTTTTAACAACCATCACCAACAAGGCTCCTCGACATCAGATGAATTCAGGTTGGGGCAGCGATAATAAACGCATGATGTACCAAATAGGAGGATGATAAGGGGTGGATTTTACTCACATTAATGAGCAGGGCAGGGCCTACATGGTAGATGTCAGCAACAAAGAGGAGAGTGAACGGATAGCCATAGCCCGGGCTGAAGTGAAAATGAAGCCGGAGACTCTGTCGGCCATAAAGAGCGGCGGGGTAAAAAAAGGGGATGTGTTATCGGTAGCTCAGGTGGCTGGTATTATGGGGGCCAAAAAGACCCCGGAGCTGATTCCCATGTGCCACCCTTTGCTGTTAAGTTCGGTTGATATCGATTTTGAGTTGGATCTGGATAACTCCCTGATTATTATCCACTGCCGCGTGAAAAACAAGGGTCAGACTGGGGTGGAAATGGAGGCTATTACTGGGGCTACCATTGCTGCCTTGACTATTTACGATATGGGCAAGGCCCTGGATCGTTGGATGGAAATTGGCGGGATTAGCCTAATGGAAAAGTCGGGGGGAAAAAGCGGACAGCTGCGTAAAGAGGAAGGCCAAGAGGTCAAGCCGGTGGGCAGCCTTTATTCCATCTGTATCAGCCCGGAACGGGGGCAGCTTAAGCGAGAAATATTCCAGGCTAATGTAATAGCCGATCATGGGATAGAGAGCGACGGACATACGGGAACCTGGAGTCGGCAGGTTACTTGCCTGGATCGAGCCGCACTCTTAAAAGCTAATCAGGAACATGGTCTGGATGCCGGACCCGGCGACTTTGCGGAAAATCTGCTAATTGATGGTATCGATTTTCAGCAGCTTCAGGTGGGCAGTCGGCTGAAGCTGGGAGAGAGCGTGATCCTGGAAGTGTCTCAAATTGGCAAAGAAGACCACCCCAGTGTGGTAACCAGAACCTTGGGGGTTACTCTCCTGCCTTATGAGGGCTTGTTTTGTCGGGTAATACAGGGAGGCAAAATCAAAAAGGCCGACCGGGTTGAGGTGGTTTAATGTACAAAACTGGCATTTTGATTATGAGTGACAAAGGTGCAGCAGGAGAAAGGGAAGATCGCAGCGGGGAGCAAATCCAGCAGCAACTGGGGCCGGATTATCTAATAGAGTTTTACCGGGTAATCCCCGATGAAAAGCATATCATTGTAGAAAACATGAAATACGCCTGTGATGAACTGGGCCTTGACCTTTTGTTAACTTCTGGGGGCACCGGCTTTTCCCGCCGTGATGTTACCCCCGAGGCCAGTTTGGAGGTAATAGAAAGAGTAGTGCCAGGTATTCCTGAAGCAATGCGGGCTTATGGCCTGCAGAAGACCAGTCAGGCCATGTTATCCCGGGCGCAAGCCGGAATTCGCGGCAAGACCCTGATTGTCAATCTGCCCGGCAGCGTCAAAGGGGTGCGGGAGTCTTTGGAAGCTATCATTCCCGCTCTAGCCCATGGACTGGATATAATAATAGGATCAGCCAGCGAATGCGGGCAGGCTTAATCAATATTTTCTTCATAGTGAAGTCAAATCTTAAAAAATGTGTTATTTGCAGGTATAAAAAGAAAAAGACAGGAGCATACTACTAATCGATGATATTGGGCGAATTTGGCTTTTTTCTGATTTGAATAGTGGCTGAATCTTGCCTAATATTATATTTAGTATTAGCACTCAATACTGATGAGTGCTAACAAGATAAAACATAAGAGGAGGTATACCTTTGAACATTCAACCCTTAGCAGATCAAGTGGTTATCAAACCAAGTGAAGAAACTGAAGAAAAGACCAAGAGTGGTCTCTATGTGCCTGATACTGCCAAAGAGAAACCCCAGGAAGGGCAAGTGCTAGCTATTGGGCCAGGCCTAGTAAATGACCAGGGCGAATTGATACCCATGAATGTAGCAGTGGGTGACAAGGTTATTTACAAGAAATATGCCGGCAATAGCATTAAGTACAATGGGGAAGAGTTACTGATTCTAAGTGAGAGAGACATCCTGGCTAAAATAGTTTAAACGAAACGAAAAAGGAGGATACACAACAATGGTATCTAAAGAGATAAAATTTGGTGAAGAGGCAAGAAGATCACTGGAAAAAGGTGTTGACGCTCTAGCCAATACGGTTAAAGTTACTCTGGGACCCAAGGGAAGAAATGTTGTTTTAGACCGCAAGTTTGGATCTCCCACTATTACCAATGACGGTGTTACCATAGCTCGGGATATCGACCTGGAAGATTCCTGGGAAAACCTGGGATGCCAGCTGGTAAAAGAGGTTGCTACCAAGACCAATGATGTAGCTGGAGACGGAACTACCACTGCTACCGTACTGGCCCAGGCCATGATCAAAGAAGGACTTAAGAATGTAGCAGCTGGGGCCAACCCCATGGTTATGCGGCATGGTATTGAAAAAGCGGTTCAAGCTGCCGTAGACGAAATTGAGGCCCTCAGTAAACCAGTTGAATCCAAAGAGGCTATCGCCCAGGTAGCTGCTATTTCCGCTGATGACAAAGAAATCGGCCAGCTTATTGCCGATGCCATGGAAAAAGTAGGCCGGGATGGTGTTATCACCGTAGAAGAATCCCAGTCAGTGGGAACCTCCCTGGAAGTTGTGGAAGGAATGAGCTTCGACCGGGGTTATATCTCTCCTTATATGATTACCAATACGGAAAAAATGGAAGCAGTTTTGGATGAACCCTATATACTTATTACGGATAAGAAGATATCTTCAATTAATGAAGTGTTGCCAGTGCTGGAAAAGGTAATTCAAACCGGCAAGCCTTTACTGATTATAGCCGAAGAAATTGAGGGCGAAGCCCTGGCCACTCTGGTACTCAATAAACTGAGAGGAACCTTTAATTGTGTTGCGGTTAAAGCCCCCGCTTTTGGTGAGAGAAGAAAGGCTATGCTGGAGGATATCGCCGTTTTGACCAATGGTCAGGTTGCATCTGAAGATGTTGGCGTTAAATTGGATAATGTTAACCTGGATATGCTGGGCAGGGCTCGTCAGATAGTAGTCAAAAAGGATGAAACCATTATAGTTGATGGAGCCGGCGGTGAAGCAGAAGTAAAAGGTCGTATAGCCAATATTAAAGCTCAGCTGGACGAGACCGAGTCTGAATATGACAAGGAAAAACTGCAGGAAAGAATGGCCAAACTGGCTGGCGGTGTTGCGGTTATCCAGGTGGGAGCAGCTACGGAAACTGAATTAAAAGAGAAAAAACACCGCATTGAAGATGCCCTGGCAGCTACCAAAGCAGCAGTTGAAGAAGGCATTGTATCCGGTGGAGGTGTAGCTTTAATCAATGCTCAGAGGGCCATTGATAAACTACAGGCTGAAGGCGATGAGGCCACTGGTATTACTCTGGTTAAGAAATCTTTAGAAGAACCCTTGCGCCAGATTGCCAACAACTCGGGGGCTGAAGGTTCAGTGGTGGTGGAAAAAGTCAAAGAAGCAGCAGTTGGTGTAGGCTACAATGCCATGACCGGAGCATATGAAGATATGATTAAGGCTGGCATTATTGACCCGGCCAAAGTTGCCCGCTCCGCAGTACAGAACGCAGCCAGCATTGCTTCTATGGTATTGACTACCGAGGCTATTATTACTGAAAAGCCCAATGATGAAATGAAGGCGGCCATGGCTGGCATGGGTGGCGGTGGCATGGGCGGCGGTATGCCCGGAATGATGTAATCTCCCTCCCTATTCCAATTATATATAAAAGAGATGGGGCAGTCTGCAGGGGCAGGCTGCCCCATAATAATTTGGCTTATTAAAAGCCCTGGCTGTGGGTGGTGACCGCCATTTAATATTTCTTATTGCTAAATAAAAGGAAAGGGGTAAAAGAGCTGGAATTATATACAGATCAGAGGATAGAATGAGCTGGGAAGGGAATGGTTTTTTGGGCATCAAGCAGAGCTATAGAAATATACGGCGTCGTCAGCAGATTGTCGGGGTTTTAATCAAAAATGGCCTGGGTTATGTTGTGCAAAGATTCGGGTTGACCGGGCTGGCCCCGATATCCAGCCGCTCTGAGGTAATGAGCAGCCATAAGGAAGCCCATTACCTGATGGCTGCGAAGCTGCGTAAGACTTTGGAGGAGCTGGGCCCTACCTTTATTAAATTAGGGCAGGTATTGAGCACCCGGCCAGATCTGCTTCCTCCTGCCTATATCGAACAGATGGAAATGCTGCAGGATAAAGTACCGCCCATGAGCTATGGTGAGGTGGTACAGCAGCTGGAACGAGAATTAGGGCACCCGGACCAGGTCTTTGAAGAATTCGATTGGCAGCCTTTAGCCGCTGCTTCTATCGGTCAGGTACACCGGGCCCGGCTTAAGAGCGGGGAAAGGGTAATAGTTAAAATACAGCGTCCGGGTATTGAGCGGCTGGTGGAAAATGACCTGCAGATTATCTTGACCCTGGCCCGCTTTTCGGAAAAAAGGTCCCAGGAAGCCAAGCGGCTTAATATTACTGCTATGATAGAAGACTACGCCAAGATGTTTCTGCGCGAACTAGATTATGCCCGGGAAGCTCGCAGCACGGAAATCGTTTACCATAATTTTGCCGGTGATAAGCGGGTTCTCATACCCCGGGTTTATTGGCAGTATACCACCGGAAAAATACTGACCGAGGAGTACATAGAAGGGGTCAGACTAAATGATTTGGAAGGGATAAAAGGGCGGGGATGGGATCTGCGGCAGATATCCCGATTGGGCACTGAGACTTTTTTAACCCAGATCGTTTTTCATGGCTTTTTTCAGGCTGATCCCCATCCAGGCAATATCTTTATTGTGAATGAAAAGCAGATTTGTTTTATTGATTTTGGACAAATTGGTACTTTGACTGAATTCCGTTTGATCAACATCGGTGAATTGATTCTGGGCATAAGTAAAAAGGATATGGAAAGAGCAGTAGCCGCCCTTCGCTCCATGGGTATTCTGGATAATCTAAAGCATAATCCGGAAGATTTTTTGGAGGATTTCAGTGACATGGTAATTACCCTCTCTACTGGGGGCCTGGGACGTTTGGATATGAACCGGCTGCGCAAGGATATATTGCATCTGGCTTATACCTATCAGCTAAAACTGCCGGCTTATCTGACTTCTTTGATGAAGGCTTTGATTACCGTGGAAGGGGTGGGGAAGAAGCTGGATCCAGACTATGACTTTATGGAAACCGCCTCTGAATTGGCCCATAAAGTATATGAAGAAAGGCTCAAACCGGAGAATATATACAAGTACCTGAACCGCAGATACTATAGGGATATCAAACCCCTGGGCACTTTCCCCCGGGACATGCATAATCTGATCAAGGCTGCAGGGCAGGGTGATTTACAGATTAATATTGAAGTGGACTTGAGTCCGAGCTCTCATCATAAAATGTCTCAATTGGTGAGCCGACTTAGTTCCAGCTTGATAATTACCGGGGGGCTGATAGGTTCATCGCTAATCGTTCATGGCAGTCATCCTGATATTCTGGAGCAATACTCCATTTTCGGGGTGGCAGGATTCGCCCTGGCCGGGATCGGTTTGCTATTCTTTTTGATCTTATCGATGAAATCTTGATTCTACTGCCGAAACCTGTGCTTATGCTCGTAGGCACAATTTATGGCTATACTGAGGGTGTTGATAAGGTACAATAAATTGAGCAAATTTGAAAAAGCGTTCTAAAAGTATAGGA
>CAZPSR010000091.1:0-8706 GCA_964589135.1 uncultured Syntrophomonas sp. | reverse complement strand
GTTTTAGTATCCTTCAGGGTACCTCCAAAAGTTCCTATCGGTGTACGGCACAGACCTGCTACTACTACTTCTCTTGCCATGACTGTCACTTCCTTTTCTAAATTATGGGTGATTCCATAGGAATAGATCCTGTCATTACCTTAATTATTCCTGTTGATATGATTACTTCGAATACTCTTAGGGCAAGTCCTGAATCATTCTCATCTGCCTCTTGGATATATACCAGCAGGTTTTTATCCAAGGCTAGAGCAGTCATCATAACTTTTAGCTATCCCGACCATCTGATATGCTATAGGCCAGGTCAGCTCCCTTCATAACAAAGCCTCGTTAGTAATCAGTTGATTAATCCGTCTCGGGCCATTTTGCCTTACAGTGCTTGAAGCTTAAAGCATTAAAGGCCTGGGTTGGTTAATATCCAGTTGTTCTGCCTTTTTCACCAAGAACAAATCCTATAAATCCACCTCCTTAAAGCAAATACTTATATAATGGACCCAAAACAGAATATTCATTATTGTTTAGATAATGACCTAACCGTCATTACGTTTACTTATATTTCTATAGCTGATATTTATATCTGCTGAATTACTTGACTATTTTGCGCTATTTTGTCGTTTATGCTTGTGCGTTAGGCCAGACCTCCTTCTTAGATCTATAAGCTTTTCAAAACTGCCCTTTATTTCTTGATCCTGGAATATGAGACTCATCTTCTGGTACATTCTGATTACCCTAGAGTTCACCAGGCTTTCCAGTTCTGCTGGACTAATACTATAATTGGCAGCCTCCTGCAGCGCATCTCCAACTTGGTGAAAGAAATCATCCCTTATACTGTCAAATAAAGCTTGTGTCTCTTGGAATTGCTCCCCAGAAATACTTGCCTCTCTAAGCTTATCTCTATTGTTTCTAAATTCTGATATGCTTTTATTTAAACAATTGTCCATCAGGGCTAATATGCTTTTTTCACCTTCTAGCTGAACTAATTCCATTTTGCTATACTGCTTCTTTAAATTTCCCTGGCTGCTCTGCCCCAAGTGGTGATAAACCTCCCCTAAATAATACTGAAGCCAAGTCCCAAAAGAATAAACATCATCAATACAGCGAGGACAGGAAAGGGTTTTCACGGCCTGATCAAAATTGTGGCAACGACGAATGCTATTATCTCTTAATTTATTCATAATTACCCTTCCTTTATGGTGCTGTTAAACAGCACATTGTTGTCCTCGTAGAGGGCTTCTTTATAGCAACTATTGCAACTTATTTCACATAATTGGCCTTGCTTGTTATTATACCCTTCGCCAGCCCATAATTAAAGTCCATATTATCCTAATACGAATATTTTGTGATTATTTTGGTCTAATTTTGGAGTATTTTCTCGCTATAGTGTTGTTTCCGATTCAACTACCGCATCCACAGGGGGCCTTTTATCAAAAACCTGCTAATTCCTGATATTAAGGGTTTTCATTTTTCGATACAGGGTATTGCGAGACATATTGAGTTCCTGGGCAGCCCGAGTTACATTGCCACCGTGCCTATTGAGTGCTGCCAATATCTGATCTTTTTCCTGCTCCAGGGCATATAGTTTCCTCTCGTTGCGGGTAAACAGGTTAGGGGTGCTAGCAGATGCATAGACCTCGTTTTCTCTTTTAACCGTCCCATATCCCACAGCAGCCCGGGCAATTTCTATCGGCAAATGATCAACAGTTAGATCTTCGTCTTCAGCCAGCAAAAGGATTCTTTCCACTACATTCTGTAACTCCCTCACATTTCCGGGCCAATCATAATGCTCCAGACATTTGATAAGTGCCTGATCAATCTGACCGATATTTTTGTTTAACTTGGGAGCCATCTCTTCTAAAAAGTAATGGAAAAGAAGACTAATATCCTGGCGTCTCTCCCTTAAGGGGGGTATGCATATATTGATAACATTTAGACGATAATAAAGGTCAGCTCTGAATCTTCCCTGATCAACCAAAGCCAACAAATCTTGGTTAGTAGCGGCAATTATTCTAACATCAACTTTAATCAAAGTGTTGCTGCCTACTCGCAGAATCGCTTTCTCTTGTATGGCCCGCAACAAGGTAGCTTGCTGCTCCAAGGGCATATCGCCAATTTCATCCAACAACAGGGTTCCGCCGTTGGCAAATTCGAATTTACCAGGCCTTCCTCCCCGTCTGGCTCCAGTAAAAGCCCCTTCGGCATAGCCAAACAATTCACTGCTTATCAGTTCTCGTGGTAAAGCAGCGCAATTAAGGGCCACGAATGGGCCGTTTCTTCGCCTGCTGTAATTATGAATAGCCTGAGCAAATATTTCCTTCCCGGTACCACTCTCTGCTTGCAGCAAAACATTGGAGTCATTGGAACCAGCCATCATACTAAGTTTAATGGAATTAAGCAGCTGTTCATCCTCGCCAATTATAGAGTCAAAGGTAAAACTGGCTTGAGCACCGGTTAAGGTGTTTACCATCTGATGTACCTGTTCTATGGGTTTAAGGATTATGGTAACTCCCACCACCTGATGGGAATCATCAAATATGGCTTTCCCCGTTGCTGTGCCATGAATTTGTCGATATTTGCCGTCTATCAAAATCTCTTTATCATAAAAGGCCTGTCCGGTTTCTAAGAGCTTAAGGGTAAAAGGAGCCTTGCCGCTAAAAAGATCAACAACGTGGATGCCTATTAGTCCCTCACCTGTATAACCGGTTATTTTTAGAGCCGCCGGATTAAACTGGCTAACTCTTCCCTCTTGGTTTAATACGATTACTCCATCTGACATGGTATCAAAAACATTGCTAAGTTCATTATGCATATTTCTTAAGGCCTGCTGTTCTATCCTCAGTTCCTTTTCCTGGTATAGATGGCAGTTATCGACCTTGTTTAAACCGTTAAATACCGCCAAAGCCATATGATAACAGGAATTATAACCACAGGCCGCGCAATTCCTAAAATCTTTTTCCTCCAGTTTGTGCATATCTATATATATTTTCTGCAATTCACTTTCGCTAGGCATTTTAAGCTGGTTCTGATCAGATAAATCCCGGTAATGGAAATATCCAAAATCAAGTCTGCTATTAATGTCTTCTAAAAAGTCCTTTAATTGTTGATTGACCACTTCATCACCGGTCTCTATTTCTGCCCGCCGGGAAACCGCAAATTCAACCTTGGATAATGATTTATTAATACCTGCAGGTCCCATATTGCATCCATTGTCGCAGCTTAATATATCTACAATCAGAGGCAGCTCTGGAGCTCCCTGCTCAATTAATTTTTCCAAATCCATTAAATAGCCTTCGTAAACAGCTGATCCATCTACTCGGGCAATACTGCTCGGGGGTATTTCCGGATAGTGATATAAATAGGCTTCCTTAAGACCACCTGGGGTGGAAAACTTGGTGCTTATCCCAGCGGGAACCACATTATCAAATTGACTATCAGGCATGGATTCCAAATCAAGATGGTTTTCCCGTATAATCCTTAGCATGGATTGGTAAGTCACATTATATTTGACCACTCCGCTGTCCTGAAACTCCCGGCGCTTGGCCAAACAAGGAGAAATGAAGGCTAACTCCGCCTCAGGATACATTGATTTCACATATACCGCTAAATTATGAACCGGACTTCCTATCGGTGCCAGATACTCTACTAAACCAGGGTGGTGCAGCTCAATGTATTTTACAATTGCGGGACAGGGTTGTGCTATTACCGGAGTTTTGACCTCTTCATTCCGTATGGCCTGATAATACCCAGCTATGGTAATCTCTGCACCCAAAGATACATCATAAACCTTTTCGACTCCTAACTCTTTTAAAGCAGTGATTAACTTGGGCAAATCAAAATGGCCCTGAGCAGAAGGGGCTATCAGGGCAATAATATTCTTATGGGGCAAAGCGGCTACAAATTTAGAAGTATCATCGATGGCAAAGCGGGCGCTTTTCTCCACCATACCTCTATGGCTTTTAATGCAAGCCTCAATACACCGGCCACAACCAATACATAAATTATTATTAAATTTCACTACATCCCCACTGCCATCGCTGCAAATCTTTACTGGACAAACAGCTATGCATTGATGACAATTGGTGCAATTTTCTTCTCTTATACCTATTACTTCGACTAATTTATGCATACATTATTCAATTCCCGTATATTATTTATACTAAAATAATAACATACTATTGGGAATAATTTTATACTGTATTGATATATGCCAGGTGTAAGTTCTTCTTTCGATGGAATTGTTACGGATAATAACCATCTTTTTTCCTTAGAACCTTCCTCCATCTTCAATTCAGCTCTTATCTCAGGTAATAACCTGTGGGTTCCTGGTATATGATCCCTAGCTCTTCCAAATGTCCTAGATGAACCAGTATCATCACCTGCTCATATATGTAATAGATAGCCTGGGGCTGAGGTATTTTTTTGTATATGGGGCATTTAGCCGCCATCTCTTCCAGAGTGTGATGCCCGTTTTTTATTAAGTCCAGTATTCTTTTTTCCCGGGAATAAATAATATCCCGGTATGCGGTTAAGCGGGGGATGACTTTTTCTTTAACAATTCCTTCCCCGTGTCCAGTGATGATATATTCCGGTTTTAATGCGATTAAGCGATCCATGGTTTGCAGGAAGTCCTTAATAGTACAGTTCATATTCCCGTACCAGGGGCCAAAAGCGGACAGGTCAATATCTCCGCTAAAAACAAAACCCTGATCAGGAAATAAGAACCCACAGTGGCCTGCTGAATGGCCAGGAAGGTGAAGCATCTCCAATCGGGTTGAACCCAAATCCAAGCTTTGCTTATCTTCAATGGTATCATGTATTGGGGTAGTCAAATATTGGGTTGCTTTTAAAAACCGGGAATTCAATTGGCTATTCTGGCCCAAGGGCTCTATTCCGAAGAAATGCAGATAACTGCTTGATGACTGGGCAATGGCATGATCTGCTTTATGCATATATATTTTGCTATGGGGAAAACAATGGTTATAAAAATAGTGGTCATGATGGCCATGGGTATGCAAAATAATGTCTGCTGGTCTTTGCAAAAGGTAAGTCAAATCATCTGAACCGCAGCTACTATCAATTAAACATCGGATATCGTCCTCAATTAAAAGACAGTTGCAAAATGGATGCTGGTAACCAGGATAATCCAGCAATCTAATATGTTGGTTTATTTTAATCATTGCTGTTATGTCCTCCATTATTAGGCAGGAGATCTTGGTGGCTTTAGTCTACTCCCCTTATTCAGTGCCTTTTCTTGGTACTTTATCGTTATATCTTATTAGCTGTCAAGGCTCAGATATTGAACCTATCATCACATAATTATACCAATTTTAATAATATGTACTACTAACAATCCATGAAAGGAGTAATTATTCTGGCCATACGAACGATTTTCCCGCTCAGGGATGCTTATGTTTCTCAGTACTATCCCAATCGGAACTTTGGCAATAGTGCATTTCTGTATATAAGCCAGTATCAGCAGGCTGGTGATGATTATAGGTCTTTGCTCCAGTTCTCCTTGGCTTCGATTCCACGTAACCGGCGGATAGTATCTGCTCGTCTGCAGTTACGAGTATATCGTAACGAAATACCCAGAGGTTCCAGAATACGAGCCAGTTTACGACGTAATTTAAGATCCTGGCAAGAATCAACTGTTACCTGGAATAATCAGCCTGGTTCTAATTTGCTCTACCGTTTTTCCATATCTTCTGGCCAATCACCGGGATCCACTATTACCCTGGATTTAACCTCGTTAGTTAGGCGATGGTACCGGAGAAGCATTCCTAATTTTGGCATCTCTATCCGGGGCAATGAAACCCGGAATTCACTAGTAGGTTTTTATAGTAGTGAGTCCAGTCGCCCTCCCAGATTAATAATAAACCATGTTAGGATTTAACTGGCAGTAATCATCAGCATAAATCATAGCTATTAGTCCAAAATATGATGTAGATAAGTATAGCAAAGGAGCGATTACATGAAACACAAAGCTGATGATCGCCGGAATAATGTGGAGAAAATCCAAGCCAATATTGACAACACCATTGAAAACATGGAAGAAACAGAAGAAATGATAGCCCTAAAGGATGATCCCAAAACTAAAAAATCTTTACGAGCTAAGAATGAAAGAAGACGAGATGCTCTGGATGGGTTTAGACAGGAGATACAAGATGAAGCCAGAGATCGGGAACGAGGCTACAAGTAGAACCAGTTCTGCTGGGGCTTTCGTAGGAGAATGTATTGCTTTTTAGATAATAAAGAATTATAATAAAGTCAGGTGGCGGAGAAATTAATCTCAAAATGGGAAGATCTCTAGACCATGTTATTTTATCCAAAAGGCTAAAAAAGTCAGTTTGTTTAGTTAGTTAGTTAATTCAAACAGCAAAACCCAATCACTTGATTCAAGCAGAGTAAATATTGCTTGTTAAGTTGAGTAAACCAGAAATATACAACTGGTGGTTCAAAAAGGAAGTTGTTAAAGACGTAAAGAGCTTTCAAGTCTTTCTCCGCCACCATATAGTGATAACACTAAGGGCCTTCAATATTGAGGCTCTTATTTTTTTATTTCCCAGCGTAATTCCCCTGGCCCCCCCACTTGATTAGTGATTCTTCCCGTCTATGGGCACACCAAACGTGGCTAAATAACAGTTTGCGATTAAGCTGATGGGGTATTGGTACAAATTACCTCTAATGCTTTCTAAATACCAACTGTACCTTATTACGGAATTCATCCCCGATAACTGGCAAAATATTCAACTAGAAATTTATTACTGAGTTGAGTTATCTTACCTACAAGGAGGTATAGTGTATGAAAAAATTTTTAAGCATGGTACTGATTTTGTTCTTTGTCCTGGTACCGATTGGAAGTGTTTTAGCCTGTAGCAGCAGCCCAGCCCCTCTTGCCAAGAAGGTGCAAATATCCTGGCCCATTAAATTCAACTTGAACTCCCCAGGGAGTGTGGGAATTGCCAAAACCAGCTCTTCCCTGCCGGTGATTAAAATTAATGGGGTTCCATTAGCTCAGAAGTACATATCTTCAGCTCCCCAAAGCTCTAAGTCAACTATTAAGATTAAAAAGAGCCAAAAGGTCAAAACCCCAATATATAAAGTTCACCCCCCACGCAAGTCAGGATCTAAGCCTGCCCCTTCTGGCAATTCTGGAAACGGGTCTAAAACCCCTGCTCCCCCGACAAATCCAGGCTCAGATCCTAAACCAGTGAACCCACCCAACAGCAGCTTTACCCCTCTTGCCATGCAGAGTGAGATGCTGGGTTATATTAATGCGGAAAGAGCCAAAGCCAGTTTAGCACCTTTGGTATTGGATGAAGAGCTGTGCCAAGGTGCTTATCTGAAATCAAAAGACATGGCAGTGAACGGCTATTTTAGCCACAACTCCCCTACTTACGGCAGTCCTTTTGATATGATGAAAGAACTAGGGATTGGGTATAGACTGGCCGGAGAGAATATTGCTAAGAACACCAGTGTTAAAGGTGCTCATGAGGCCTTTATGAATTCATCCGGGCACCGGGCCAATATCCTAAATAGTGGTTTTAAAAAGCTGGGACTGGGCTTTTACCAGAGTGGATCCTATTTGTATGTTACTCAGTGGTTTACTAACTAGTGCTGGTAGACTGACCCATCAGGTAGCCTTAGGCTGATCCATAAGTGCTCAGTACGGACATAATACTGCCCCCTGCTAAGCTTTGATAAGCTTAGCAGGGAAGGGATATAGAAAGAATAATAAATTCTAAAAATTTTAAAGGCAAGCAGATAGCTTGCCTTATTTTTGGCCCCAGGATAATCGCTTTTCACCATCAACAGTGGTATCAATGTTACTAAAATATACCTATGAAAGGGTTTGTTTAACTATCAATACCGGGCACTTAACTGACTTGCTCACTCTTTCGCTAACACTGCCCATAAGCAATCCTTTTATGGTACCTAATCCCCGACTCCCCATTACAATCAAATCATAAGCTTTATCTTCTGCCTCTTCCAAGATTATATCCAAAGGATTGCCCCAGGATAATACCAGATCAACTTCATTTTCGTTTTTACCTATGGCCTTAAGCGCATTGCTTAATATTTCCCTGCCTTCGGCCCTGAGCCCAGCAATTTCCAGTTCTAAATCGGGCATGGTGGTTTTGCTAAAAGATTTACCCATAACGTGCAAGATAGTCAACTTACTCTCATATTTGTCAGCCATAGATGATCCGACTTTAGCTGCATTCAGGGAAAAATCAGATCCATCCACTAAAACTAGAATATTCTTAAACATAATCCATACCTCCTAAACATTAATATACTGTAGATTAAATACCTGTGCAATCTTTATATTCCAGATTAAATAGTTACTTGCTCCCGTTCAGCTCCAGGCCTATAATAGTCTAAGTAAGTACCTAAAGGAGCACAGAATGAAAACATCTATCAGTAATGAATACTATCACGGCAGTCTTATGGCAGGTGGAGCCTATATACTATGGGGTGTACTCCCAATATATTGGAAATTTTTGGTGTCGGTTCCAGCCTTGGAAATACTGGCTCACCGCATTGTCTGGTCGGTTTTCTTTTTATGGGTACTGTTATTCTTCCAGGGTAGAATAAAAAGCTTTTTAGGCGAGATCCGCCTTCTATTAGGGCGTCCCCGCACCCTACTGGGGGTCTTTGCTGCGGGGTTAATTCTCAATTTAAACTGGGGCACCTATATATGGGCAGTAA
>CAZPSR010000090.1:0-8723 GCA_964589135.1 uncultured Syntrophomonas sp. | reverse complement strand
GAGTAGGAGGTAAAACCACCCACCTGGCAGAATATATGAAAAACACAGGAAAGATCTGGGCTTATGACATTTTCATTCCCAAGCTGGATATCTTGCAGGCTAATTGCGACCGCCTGGGAATCAGTATGGTTAGGCCTCGGCTGCAAAGTGTATTGGATATAGAGCCGGACTTGCCCTTGGCCCATCGCATATTACTGGATGCCCCCTGTTCCGGATTGGGAGTATTAAACCGGCGGGCTGATGCCAGATTTAGAAAGAACCCAAAAGAAATAGATGAGCTCTTGGTATTACAGTCCGGCTTACTCAGAAAAGCCGTGGATTTACTGGAGGTGGGAGGATGGCTCCTATACTCTACCTGTACCATCAACCCAGCCGAAAATGAACAGCAGATATTATCACTGCTGGAAGGGGGAAAAGTGGTTTTAGAAGGTTTTGCTGATTCCCTGCCTTTTTGGGGTTTGGATGCCCAGGATCAAGCAGAGGCATCCCAGGGGTTACTTACCTTGCTTCCTGGTAAATATAATACCGATGGCATGTTTTATGCCCTAATGAGGAGGACCAATTAAATAAATATGGCATCAATTAAAGAGGAATTCTTGGGTAAAGATATTGAAGAACTAGAAAGCTATATGACCTCCATAGGGGAGGCAGCTTATCGGGCCCGGCAAATTTTTAAATGGATTTACTTTAAAGAGGTTAATTCCTTTTATGACATGAGTGATTTGCCGCGGGAATTGTGCAAGAAATTGGAGGGAATTGCTCAGATTTCTATTCCCCGGGTGCTCAAGCAGCGGGTATCTAATGATGGAACCCGTAAATATCTGTTGGAATTGCGGGATAAAAAAAGGATAGAAAGCGTTCTTATACCCCAGAGTTCCAGTAAAGACAGCCCTTATACCATTTGTGTATCAACTCAGGTGGGCTGCCCCATTGGCTGCAGTTTTTGTGCCACCGGGCGATCAGGGTTTCAAAGAAATCTGGACTACTTTGAAATAGTAGGACAGGTATTAGGCTCCAGAAGAGAATTAAAGAGGAAATTAAAAAGCAATGCGGAAAATATTATTAGCAATGTAGTATATATGGGCATGGGGGAACCCTTGTTAAATTATGAGGAGATGATTAAATCAATTTATATGCTTAATCATCCCAAAGGATTAAATATTGGCCAGCGGCATATAACGGTATCCACGGCTGGTGAAGCCAGCGGGATTAAACGCCTGGCCAAGGAGCAACTGCAGCTAACCCTGGCGGTATCACTGCATGCCTGTGATAATTCCCTTCGAAATCATTTGGTGCCCTTAAATCGAAAATACCCTCTAAGTGCATTAATAGAAGCAATAGAGTATTATATATCTGTAACTAATCGTAGAGTAACCTTTGAGTATGTATTGTTGGATGAGGTCAATATAAGCAGGCGGGATGCTCAGAACATGATTAAGATGCTAAAACCCCTCTTGGCAAATGTGAACTTAATCCCATACAATGAGGTAGCCGGTCTGGAATATGCTAAACCTTCCTGGCCCAAAGTGCAGCAGTTTTTGCTCTGGTTGGCCGAGGGAGGATTGAATGTTACGTTAAGAGAAGAAAAGGGTTCTGACATTATGGCCGCCTGCGGGCAGTTAAGGGCCGGTTATAGTAATATCTATCGGAATTAGTCGGCTTTATATAACTTTTTTAGGGAGTAATTAAGTATGCAAGCCACTGGTATAAGTGATATTGGTCTGCTAAGAGAATCAAACCAGGATACTTTCCTGATAGAAAGAGATATTGGCCTGTATGTGGTCTGCGACGGGATGGGAGGACATAAGGGTGGAGATGTGGCTGCCAAACTAGCTATTAAAGCCATACAAGAATCCTTAGGCAGCTATGACCCCGAGCAAGCACTTAAATGGCTTAACCAAAGTGTAACTAAGGCTAATCAGCTTATCCAGGATTGGAGTCACCAAAACCCAGAGTGGTTCGAAATGGGAACTACCCTTACGGCGGCCCTGATTAAGCACCAAGAGTTAATAATTGCTCATGTAGGCGATAGCAGGCTATACCGTATCAACCAAAAGGGAATTAAACAACTGACCCGGGACCATACCCTGGCCCAACAGATGATAAGGGATGGACTGCTAAAAGCCGAGGAATTAAACGGCAATGCCTACCATCATGTACTGACTCGAGCCCTGGGCATTGAGGCCGAAGTGATAATTGATAATTTAGTGGAAAACCTGCTTCCTTCAGATATTATTCTCCTATGTACCGATGGTTTAACCGATATGTTAGGGGAAGATGATATTCTCACCATCGTGGGAGAATATGGAGCCGATCTGGATGGAGCGGCCCAAAAGATGTTGGATAGTGCTCTAAATAATGGTGGTTATGACAATATAACTTTAATACTGATACGAGTGTAATGGGAGGTTAAAGCTGTGGAAGGCACTGTATTAGGTGGAAGGTACGAACTGAGGGAAAAAATTGGCACTGGTGGTATGGCCAATGTATATATAGCTCACTGCGGAATACTTGATCGCATGGTAGCGGTAAAAATGCTAAAGGAAGAATTCTCCCGGGATAAAAACTTTGTACATAAGTTCAAAACAGAAGCCCTGGCTGCCGCCCGCTTATCTCATCCTAATATCGTTAATATATTTGATGTAGGACAAGAAGATGACATCCATTATATCGTGATGGAATACATTGAGGGGAAGACCTTGCAGCGAATTATAAGTGACGAAGCGCCTTTGCCGGTTAAAAAGGCGCTTGATATTGCTCTGATGATATGCCAAGGAATTCACCATGCCCATGAGCGAGGCATTATTCACCGGGATATCAAACCTCACAATATATTGATCACGGCTCAGGGAACAGTTAAAGTAGCCGATTTTGGTATTGCCCAGGCGGTCAATAAGAAAACCATAACCTTTGGTGGTGATATTGAGGGTACTGTTCATTATATATCACCGGAACAGGCCAAAGGGGATGCGGTAACCCCAGCTACTGACATCTATTCTCTGGGTTGTGTCCTTTACGAGATGCTTACCGGAAAGCCTCCTTTTGATGCTGACAGTATGATTACCGTTGCTCTCAAACATATTCATGATGAACCCCAGTATCCTCGTTTAATCAATTCTGCCATACCCCTGCCTTTGGAGAAAATAGTACTGAAAGCCATGGAAAAACACCCCTCCCACCGCTATCAATCAGCCTGGGAAATGAGCGAAGACCTGCTGCAGGTCCAAGCAAACATGCATCTTAGAAACAACGGGGCCCCCCTGATCAATGAGGATTTTATGGCCCAGGAGGGAGAAGAAGGTGATAAATTGGCCAAGAAGAGAAGGCTAAGTCCATTTGGTATTATCTTGATAATTGTAGCATTAATCGGTTTTCTTTCCGGGCTGGTTTATGTCTTTGCCTCGGCCTTTTTTGGAGAGGAAATAGCTGTTCCCAAAATAGTTGGAATGAGTCTGGAAGAGGCTAATAAGACCCTCTTGGATAATAATTTGACTATGAGTATTAAAGCCCGCAATTATGATGATGAGGTGGAAAAGGACCATATAATAAATCAGAAGCCGGTGGAAGGATTCAAGGTTAAGAAGAATGCCATGATAGAAGTAACGGTCAGCAATGGTCCTGAACTGGGCAAAGTGCCCAATTTAATCGGACAAAGCCTGGCCGATGCCAAACTGGCCATAAATAATGCGGGTTTTGAAGTGGGACTGATCGATGAAAAGCATGATCAACGCTATGAGGCAGGTTTAATTATGTCCCAGGATCCCCAAAAGGGATCAGACTTAAAAAAAGGTGGCATTATTGATCTGATGGTAAGCAAGGGTCCAGCCCCAGAACGAGTAGAAATGCCCAATCTTATTGGTATGGATCTGGAAAAAGCTCGAGCTGAGTTAAAGAGCAAAAAATTGGTGCCAGGCAATATTAAATGGGAAGAAAGTCAGGAATATCATAATAATTATGTAATAGAGCAGGACACCAAAGCGGGAGTCTTGGTAGACGAAGATACCACAGTTGAACTTACGGTAAGCAAGGGGCCAGGACCAGAAGCAAAAACCAAGGTGATAAAAGTAGTTCTACCAAAAGAGAAAGAATATTACAATGTTCAGGTAACAGTTGATGATGCTCAAGGCCAGCGTGAGGTATATAATGAATATCATGAGGCTGGAGACACGGTTAATGTAGCGGTTAGTTATTTTGGCCAGGGAACCGTAGAAGTAAAGCTAAACGGCCAAGTGCTTGAGAGTATTAAACTATAGTGGGAGGAAAGGTATGGCTGCCCATCAATTGAACAGCACAATAATCAAAAAGATTTCAGGTTTCTACTATGTTCAAGATGATAAAGGCAGTATATACGAGAGCAAGTTAAGGGGCAAATTAAAACAAGAGGTATTAACCGGTGACCGAGTCTTAATTACTGTTTTGGACCATAAGCAAGGGATAATAGAACAGGTGTTGCCACGGGACAACCAACTATATCGCCCCAAAATAGCCAATGTTACCATGGTCTTGATTGTTATGGCCCTTGATCGTCCCGCACCCAGTCTGATGCTCTTGGACCGTTTACTCTTTTTAAGTTATTACAATGGTTTACAGCCTATAATAATATTGAATAAGTGTGACATACCAGAAAGCCTTGCCGCAGGTTTAATCAAAGACTATTACCCAAGAGCCGGGTTTCAATTCCTGCTATCATCGGCCAAAACCGGCTGTGGAATTGAGGAAATAAAGGCCGCAGTAGAGGGGCAGATAGCAGTTATGGCTGGTCCTTCAGGCAGCGGAAAATCAACTCTATTAAACACCCTGGGAGGAGACCTGCAATTGAGAACCCAGGAGGTAAGCTCTAGAATAGGCCGAGGCAAGCATACCACCCGTCATGTAGAATTGTTTCCCTTGCCTACCGGTGGCCTGATTGCCGATACCCCTGGTTTCAGCATTGTTGATATGCCTAAAATGAGCAGAAATGAAGTTGCCTCCCTTTTTCCGGATTTTGAATCTTCCACCCAGCTCTGTGAGTTCAGGAATTGTATCCACCACAAGGAAAGACTTTGCGGAGTTAAGCAGGCGGTGGAAGCCGACCATATACCCGCCTTTAGATATTATAATTATATTACTATGTTGGAAGAAGTAATAAGCCATGAGAGGAGTTACAAATGATTCTAATAGCCCCATCTATATTGTCGGCTGATTTTGCTTGTTTAAAGGAAGACATTGAAAGAGTGGAAAAAGCGGGAGCGGATTGGCTCCATGTAGACGTGATGGATGGTCATTTTGTACCCAATTTAACCCTGGGACCGCCGGTGGTAGCTGCCATCAGGAAACATACCAGCCTATTCTTGGATGTTCATTTAATGATCGAAAAGCCGGAAAGATTAATACCAGCTTTCGTCAAAGCAGGATCAAATCTCATTACCGTCCATGCTGAAGCCTGCCCCCATCTGCACCGGGTTATTAGCATGATCAAGGAAGAGGGCATAAGGGCTGGTGTAGCTATTAACCCACATACTCCGGTCAATGTATTGGAGAATATATTGGAAGAGCTTGATTTGATTCTTTTGATGAGTGTGAATCCGGGTTTGGGGGGACAGAAATTTATAGTTAAAGCTATTGACAAGATAAAGCAGGTCAGGGCCATGTTGGACCACTGTAATCCTAGGGCTCACCTGCAGGTGGATGGAGGTATTAATGATCTTACTGCGGGTCAGGTGATAGAAGCCGGCTGTGATGTACTTGTTTCAGGGTCCTATATTTTTGGAGCCCGGGATATAACCCAGGCCCTGAATGGCTTGCGTAAGGCCAGGCCCCTTGACCATTTATAGCGGAGATGATAATATAAATTAACTAAAAATAATAAAAGTACTTTCTTCGGGGGATGGGTGAAATTCCCTATCGGCGGTTATAGCCCGCGAGCCGTTAAGGCAGGATCTGGTGTGATTCCAGAGCCGACAGTTAAAGTCTGGATGGGAGAAGAAGGCTTAGTTGAGCCTGCCCAAGGTGCAGGGTAATTATTTGCTGCCTAAAACTCGAAGAAATTTCGGGTTTTTTGTTTTTTAGGGGTGATAATTTGGATAATCTGGATATGGAATACATGGAAAGAGCTATCGAACTGGCCGCTCGGGCTCGGGGCAGGACCAGTCCCAACCCATTGGTGGGAGCAGTTATAGTGAAGAATGGCCGGATAGTTGGGGAAGGATATCATCAAAAAGCCGGAACCCCTCATGCCGAAATACATGCTTTAGCAGCTGCCGGTTCTGCAGCTCAGGGAGCTACTCTATATGTTTCTTTGGAACCATGCTGTCATCAAGGCCGAACCCCTCCCTGCACTGAGGCCATTATTCAAGGAGGAATAAAAAGGGTCTTTATTGCCACCCTGGACCCCAATCCTAAGGTAGCCGGAGGTGGTTTAAAGAGACTACAGGAAGCGGGTATCCAGGCCGAATGTGGTCTGATGCAGGAAGCAGCCATTGAATTAAATGAAGTATTTTTTAAATACATACGGACTGGCTTGCCCTATGTGGCCCTAAAGACTGCTATGACCCTGGACGGCAAAATTGCCACCGCCAATGGCGATTCCCGTTGGATTACCGGGCCTGAAGCCAGACAGTATGTACATCATTTGCGCAATACCTATGATGCTATAATGGTGGGAATAGGCACCGTCTTGGCCGACAATCCCCAGTTGAATACCAGACTGCCTGAGGGTCAGGGGCGTGATCCCTTAAGGATAATAATTGATGATAGATTAGAACTGCCCTTGGATAGTGTAATTGCCCGGAGCAGCAGAGAACAGCCCAGTTTGGTATTCTGTGGAACCCAAATCGATGAGAAAAAGGCTTCAGAGTTGGCCCAGCTGGGAGTGGAGATTATAAAGGTAGAATTGGAGGATGGCTTGCTACCTATTTCTCAGGTTTTGGCTATGCTAGGCCAGCGGCAAATTGGCAGTGTACTGGTGGAAGGGGGAGCCCAGATTAACGCTTCCTTAATTGAACAAGGATGGGTGGATAAGTTTTACTGGTTTATAGCGCCTAAGCTAATCGGAGGGCAAAAGGCTAAAACTCCGGTTGGGGGGGCTGGATGCCAGTTTATGCGGGAGGCCCTGAACCTAACTATAAAAGACCTAAAAAGCCTGGGACCGGATCTGTTGATCACAGTGGTAAAGAGGTAAACAGTAGCCAGGGGGCAGCTGAAAAGGCAGGAAGGGCTTGCAGTACCGACAGGGAGGTAATAATATTTTTACTGGAATTATAGAAGAAATTGGACATGTGCAACAGATTAAACCGGGTCAGCGGTCCTTTGCCCTGTCTATTAAGGCTAAAAAGGTATTGGAAGAGGTTAAACTAGGGGATAGCATAGCCGTAAATGGGGTCTGTTTAACGGTGACAGGTCAATCCGGCCCAAGCTTCACTGCTGATGTAATGCCGGAAACCTATCAGGCTACTACCCTAAAAACCTTGAAGAGTGGCAGCCCGGTCAATTTGGAAAGGGCTTTGAGGCTGAGTGATAGGCTGGGAGGACACTTGGTACAGGGGCATGTGGATGGAATAGGAACCATAATTCATAAAAGGGTAGAGGATATAGCTATTATATTCCGGATTGAAGCCTCTGCCGAGCTATTAAAATATGTGGTGGCTAAAGGATCAATAGCAGTAGATGGGGTTAGTCTCACCGTAGTCCAGGTTGATAAAAATAGCTTCACTTTATCCCTTATTCCCCACACAGCTAAATTGACCATTTTGGGGTGGAAAGGAGAAGGGGAGCGAGTTAACCTAGAAACTGACATAATCGGACGTTATGTAGAAAAACTCTGCTTAAACAACGAAGTGAAACAGGATACCCAAAAAAGAGAAATTAATATTAATTACCTGGCTGAAAATGGATTTCTATAAGGGGGCGGCAGGATGTTTAACAGTGTAGAAGAAGCAATAAAAGATATTAAAGATGGTAAAATGGTGATTGTGGTTGATGATGAGGACCGGGAAAATGAAGGGGATCTGATAGTAGCAGCTGAGAAGGCTACTCCCGATATAATTAATTTTATGGCTATTAATGCCCGGGGGCTCATCTGTGTGCCTATGGAGGGATCAGATTTAGATAGGCTGGATATAAAACCTATGGTGGTAAACAATACCGACAACCATGAAACAGCCTTTACCGTATCAGTAGACCATAAAACTACCACTACGGGTATATCCGCTTATGAAAGAGCTGCTACGGTTCAGGCCCTTATCTCACCCCATAGCGTGGCCCATGACTTCAGGCGGCCTGGGCATATATTTCCTTTAAGGTATCGAGAAGGCGGCACCCTGAGAAGAGCAGGACATACCGAAGGGTCCATTGATATGGCCCGATTGGCTGGACTATATCCCGCTGCCGTAATCTGTGAAATAATGAATGCTGACGGAACCATGGCCCGGGTACCTGAACTGATGGAGTTTGGCAGCAAATTTGGTATTAAAATAATTACCATTGCGGATCTTATTGAATACCGGCGACGCAGTGAAAAACTTATCCTAAGGGTGGATGATGCCAGGTTGCCTACCGCATTTGGGGATTTTAAGGCGGTGGCCTATAAGTCACTGCTGGATGACAAAGAGCACCTGGCCCTGGTAAAAGGGCAATGGGAAGTCCAGGAACCGGTTCTGGTCCGGGTTCATTCCGAGTGTCTAACCGGGGATGCTTTGGGCAGCAAGCGTTGCGATTGTGGGGAGCAGCTGCAAAGAGCCTTGGAA
>CAZPSR010000089.1:0-8772 GCA_964589135.1 uncultured Syntrophomonas sp. | reverse complement strand
AGTAGGAAGGCAAGTACGGTAGGTAAAAGAGCTAGGGCTATTTCCTTAAGCACAGCTAATGGGCAGCTTGGGTAATAGGCTATTCTTCGGCTCCTGCGGGAGTTTTTTTATTTACCGGCCAATAAGAAAAAGGAGGCGAAGAAAGAGCAGATTATTTGATGCTTAATTGGTGAGCTGCTTTAAAGACAGTTTTTTAAGGCAGGCTTAACGAAGGTTTAACAACAAAAGGTAGGAAGGTAAGATGGTAGGTAAAAGAGCGGTGTTATTCCGGTATTATCTGTTTGGGCTTGGCTCAAGCAGGTTTTCCGCACCATTCTTCGACTCCCCAGGGGAGTTTTTTTCTTGCCTGAGACCAGACAAGGAGGAGCATAATGCGAGTATTGTTGGATAGTAAAAGAAGTAATAAAATGGCGGGAGGGAGCAAAAGGCTCTTATCCCTGTTGCTTATCTTGATACTGGGGGCAGCCATGGGCTGTTCCAATACTGAATCAGATTCCGGGACCCCACCGGTAATTGAACTGCGACTAGCTCATTTTTTCCCCAGCACCCACCCAGCTGAAATGGATTTAATACAACCCTGGATTGAGGCTATAGAAGAAGCCACTGAGGGACAGGTTAAAATTATTAGTTATCCCAACCAAACCCTCCTAAATGCCGACTCCATATATGCCGGAGTGGTAGATGGCAATACTGACCTGGGACTTTCCTGTTTTTCCTACACCCGGGGCCGCTTCCCGGTATTGGAGGTATTTGAACTGCCTGGCATCACCTATAAGAACTCAAAAGTCGCCAGCAAAGTAGCCTGGGAAGGAATAAAAGAGCTAAATCCACCGGAAATTCAGGATACCAAGTTAATGATGGTGCTGACCACCGGCCCGGGTGACCTGTACACCAAGACTCCGGTGCGTAATCTACAGGATTTAAAGGGTATGGAAATCAGGGCCACCGGTCTTAGCGCCACCACCTTACAAGCTTTGGGAGCTGTACCGGCAGCCATGCCCCAATCTGATGCCTATGAAGCTTTAACCAAAGGGGTGGTTAAAGGAAATCTAGGACCGGTTGAGGTTCTTAAGGGTTGGAAACAAGCCGAGGTGACCAGCTATATTACCCAAACTCCATTCCTATACAATACCCTGTTTTTTATCACCATGAACCTGGATAAATGGAACTCATTGGATCCTTCCCTCCAGGAAACGATTGAGGCGGTAAATGAGGAGTATTTTGAAAAGGTAGCCATGGCTTTATGGGATAAACAAAATGAAGATGCTATGCAATATGCGATAGGTGAACAGGGCCTGAAAATCATCACTCTATCCCCGGAGGAAAGCAGCCGATGGATAAGCCTGGTTCAGCCCATCCAGGATGATTTTGTAGCCCGTATGAATGATAATGGCCATCCAGGACTGGAGATACTGGAAACGGTTAAACGACTGGCTGATCAATATAACGCAGAATACCAATAGATAGGAGGTGGCAATATGAATAAATTCACTCGCTGGATTAAAGAGATAAGCCAGCATATGAATAATCTAGCCGGCTTATGCATTGTAGTAGTGATGCTTTTGGTAGTGAGCAATATCTTGCTGCGAGTTGTGTTCCATCAGCCGCTCTTGGGGACTTATGAGTATGTCAATATGATTACCGCAGTTGCAATAGGACTATCCCTGGCTCATTGCGCTTACCAGAATGGTCATATTGCAGTGGATTTTATTATCCAGCGTTTCTCCCCCAAGATACAAAGGGCAGCGGATATTCTTACCCATATTATTGCCATCTCCTTTTGGAGTGTATCGGCCTGGTATGTAGCTAAATATGCCCGGACTATGCTGGATAGCAATACTGTTTCACCAACAACTCAGATTCCATTATCACCGGTGGTTTACCTGATTGCTTTGGGCCTCTTAGCCTTATGCCTGGTTTTATCCCTTAGATTAACTCAATCGCTAAAGAGGGCTTTATGATGAATTCTTTAATAATCGGACTTTTAGGCTTGGCTGCTTTTATCTTCTTATTGATAGTGAGAATGCCCATTGCCTATGCCATGGCCCTGGTAGGATTTGTCGGTTTCAGCTTTCTGACTTCAATCTCCTCTGGGTTCAGTATGGTAGCCAAAGAAATTTATAATACCTTTTCTTCCTATTCTCTGGGGGTAATCGTCATGTTTATCTGGATGGGGTTTTTAGCCTACTATTCCGGAATCGGGACCAGATTGTATGTTTTTGCCTACAAGCTGATAGGGCATTGGCCGGGAGGCCTGGCCATAGCAACTCAGGTAGCCTGTGGAATCTTTGGTGCCATTTGCGGTTCTAACACTGCTACCTCTGCTACCATGGGAGCCATTGCCCTGCCGGAGATGAGGAAGTATCACTACGATATGTCCCTGGCTACTGCCAGTATTGCGGCGGGGGGAGTCCTGGGAGTACTGATTCCTCCCAGTGTCATTTTTATAGTTTATGGCATGGCTACTGAACAGTCTATTGGCCGTCTGTTCATGGCCGGCATTATCCCCGGTCTGCTTCTTATGCTCCTGTACATTGGAGTTGTAGCGGTTCTCACCCTGCCTCGACCCTTTTTGGCCCCTCCGGGTCCCCGGAGCAATTGGCCAGAGCGTCTGGCCAGTCTCCGATCCGGCCTGGCTGAAGTATTGTTTGTTTTTGGCCTTTCCATGGGAGGACTTTTTGCAGGATGGTTTACCCCTACTGAGGCTGGTGCAGTGGGGGCGGCTGGGGTACTCCTGGCAGCCTTGCTGGGTAAACACCTGAATTGGGAAGGTTTTAAGAATTCCCTTTTTGATACTACCCGAACTACGGCCATGATCATGCTGATGATTGCCGGGGCCATGATCTTTGGCCGCTTTATGGCAATCAGCCGGCTACCTTTTGAACTGGCTTCCTGGGCGGGTGCTTTGCCCCTGCCCCCGGTAGCTGTCCTGGCCCTGGTTTTGCTGATATACCTTATTCTGGGTTGCTTTATCGATGCCCTGGCCCTGATTTTACTAACTATTCCCATTTTCTACCCGGTAGTAGTAGGCACTCTGGGTTACGACCCCATCTGGTTTGGAGTCATAATGGTATTGGTTGTAGCTATGGGAGTAATTACCCCCCCAGTGGGTATGAATGTGTATGTAATTAAAGGAGTGGCCCCAGATATCCCCATAGAACTAATATTTAAAGGGGTGTGGCCTTTTCTCGTGGCGGTGATAATTTGCCTGGCAATATTGATTGCCTTTCCTTCTCTTGCCACATTTTTACCTGCCCTTATGAAATAACAGTGGGGAGCCATCCCCACTGTTATTAAAATTGCGGCTTTTTAACCATAACTATGCAAGCCAGACAAGAGATAGTTGACTTCAAAGAAAGTAAAGAGTACTGGGATAAAAAGGCCTAAAACAATCAGCTTGGCATATTGCCTAGCCATCCCTTCTTTCTATAAAGATGCAGGTTAGGGCATGACCCAGGTAATCAGGGCCCAGAGCACAGGCATACCAAACTCAAGACATGGCTGGCCAACTAGGACTTTTTATTGAGGGCCAAGCAGCACTCTTATGTCATCCCAGCCATAAGCAGCAAAAACCAGGTCCTGGTCGGCTATGGTGAACACCTTCATAACTATCAGGTCTCCTCCCATTGCTTTATAAAAGCCATTTGCTGAACCAGCTGCAGGGGTCCATAGCACTAGGGATAATACCCTCAATTGATATAGATGATTGGCTGCTGCTTGAACCAGCATCCGGCCCACCCCCTTCTTCTGCCAGGCCTCTGATACGTATAAGGCATATATCTCTGAACTCTGGGGCTTCAGGCCTTCCCGTTCTTTTCCTCCGAGAGCAAAACCAATAATTTCACCTGCTCGGTCTTCCACTACCAAGGCAAATGACAGCTCATCGCCTTGATCAAGCAAATCCTTAAAACCCTGTTCTCTTTCTTCGTAGGATAGAGCGGCCAGATAAGTATCGGGTAAAATGCCTAGAAAGGCTGTTCTCCAGGTATCCACATTAACTCGGGCCATAGCCCTGGCATCATCTCGGCAAGCTTTTCTCAGCAACATTTAAATCACCTTTCCTAAATCTATTTCTTGAAGATAAGCCCTGGTTACAGGAGCACCTTTTGGGGGCGGTATGAATAATATGGACCATAAAGTATTCACGGGGGATGAAATATGAGTAGAAGTTTAAGCTACAAGCATGTGAGTAAACGGCGGTTTAATTGTATGAAATCCGCTATGCGAGCCCGGGTAAACGATTTCGCCCGTAAAAATAATTACAGCATTACCGTTTGGCAGGTACCGGATAAAGACTCGGGCCGCTGGCACATTAAACTGGAAAGCAGCAAAGTCAATAAACCTAGTCTGGATTTTATCGCCACGGTAAAGCGCAGTCCTAATAACTTGCTGACTATCAATCTAATCCATATGCCAGCCTTTATCTCTACCTCCAGCGCAGTAAGAGAAGTAAATGCGGTATATCACAGCTGCAGCGAATAAATCTGATACCCTTTCCATTCCTTAGGTGTCATAGCTGGGATGCCCTTCAGGAATGACTCCCCAGGCACTTCCGTCTGCTCTTCGGCATATTACTTTGTATATGCCGGCATTGAGTATTATACGCTTGCACATAAAACAGGGTTCAGCATCTATGATCTGCCCAGTTGCCACCTCATAACCGGTCAGGTATAATATGGCACCTAAGGTTTTATCTCTTCCGGCATTAATAATGGCGTTCATTTCCGCATGGACACTGCGGCAGAGTTCATAGCGCTCACCACTTGGTATACCTTGCTCATCCCGCTCACAAAAGCCTAAATCACAGCAATTGGAGCTTCCCCTGGCAGCTCCGGTATATCCGGTAGAAGCAATAGCATCATTTTTTACTATCACGGCTCCATAATTTCGTCGCAGACAGGTACCTCGGGAGGCCACATCCAGGGCTATATTCAAGTAATAATCATCCTTGCTGGGTCTGGGTCGCAAATTAATCACTCCATTTTTAGGAAGTTATGATTAAAAATCTAGATTAATCTTTCTTTATCTTAGGGGCTATTTCCTGCCTGGTAAAATAGCGAGCTTCTGCCCCGCTAACCCCATGGCTTAACCCGGGCTGGTGCTCAGCCGGGAAATATTTATTGCGGTATTCATATCACCATCAATCTCCAGTCCGAACGATGTCCAACTTTTCTTTCATGGATAAAGCCACCCGGCCTCGCTCTCTATCCACAGATAATACCCGCACCGTCACTACATCCCCCACATTTATTACCTGTAGCGGATGTTTTACGTAATTTTCTGATAGTTGGGATATATGTACCATGCCGCTCTGTTTAAGGCCTATATCCACAAAGGCCCCAAAATCAACTACATTAACCACTGTCCCCTGCAGCTTCATCCCTAGCTGTAAATCATCCATAGTCAGAATATCTTCCCGAAAAACCGGAGGTGGAAGTTCTTCCCGGGGATCACGTCCCGGCTTGCTGAGATCTTCTATAATATCTTTTAAAGTCAGAACTCCGGTACCTAAATGCTCAGCTGTATCTGCCAAGGCAAGCCTTTTCAGCTTATCTATTAGTTCCCTTTGGCCAATATCCTGCAGTCCGGCATCCAGAATTTGCAGCAGTCTTTCAGTCAACGAATATGACTCCGGATGAATAGCCGTGGCCTCCAGGGGATATTCTCCCCCCGGCAAGCGTAAAAACCCGGCACACTGCTCAAAGGTTTTTGGCCCTAATCGGCTTACCTGCATCAAATCACGGCGCCGTTTGAATTCACCATTTATTTCCCTAAATTTGACGATATTCTCAGCCACCGGCATATTGATTCCAGCCACATAGCTTAACAAGGAGGGGGAGGCAGTATTCAAATCCACCCCCACGTAATTAACTGCGGTTTCCACGACCCTGGCCAGTTTTTCAGCCAATATTTTTTCATTTATATCATGTTGATATTGTCCTACCCCCATTGCTTTAGGTTCAATTTTAACCAGTTCTGCCAAAGGATCTTGCAGGCGACGGGCGATGGATACCGCACTTCTTTCCGAAACATCCAATTGAGGAAATTCTCGTGCGGCCAGGGTAGATGCTGAATATACACTGGCTCCGGCTTCGTTAACAATTATGTAAGCCAGCTTTTGATCCTGCTTTTCTTTAATAAAATCAGCCACAAATTGCTCAGTTTCCCGAGAAGCAGTACCATTGCCAATAGCTATCAGGCTGATACCATATTGACTTACCATCCGACTTAGAACCTTTTTGGCCTCCGCTATTTTTTGATGAGGCGGGGTCGGATATATCACATCTGTTTCCAACAATTTACCGGTTCCATCAACTACCGCCAGTTTGCAGCCAGTTCGAAAGGCCGGATCTATTCCCAATACTATTCTGCCCTTAACCGGAGGCTGCAACAACAGCTGCCTCAGGTTTGAGGAGAAAATATCCACCGCTTGTTTTCCCGCCTTTTCGGTGAGTTCAGCCCGGATGTCCCTTTGGACTGCCGGCTGTATCAGCCGCTTATAAGCATCCAAGACTGCCCCTCGTACTATTTCCGTACTTATTGATCCCGGTTTAAGCCATCTATTTTCCAGATATTTAATAATGGGGGTTTCATCCACCTCGATTTTTACCTTTAATACTTTCTCCCTTTCGCCTCGGTTTATAGCCAGAATTCTATGGGCTGGTATGGTTCTGACTTTCTCCTGGAAATCATAATACATCTCGTATACTGATTTTTCTTCTATCTCCCGGCCGCTGGAACTGATAAGTCCATTACGGCTGGAAAAATTACGAATCCAGCCCCGGGTGGATGGATCGTCGGCTATGTTTTCTGCTATGATATCCTGAGCTCCTTGCCAAGCCTCCTCAACCGTCAAAACCTGCTCATTCAGGAATTCAGCCCCTTGATCACTTAGGGATCCCTGCCGGGGAAAGGATAAGAAATAGTCGGCTAAGGGCTCTAATCCTTTTTCCCTGGCTGCAGTCGCCCGACTCTTCTTTTTGGGCCGGAAAGGGCGGTATATATCATCTACGGCAGTTATGGTAAGCGCACTCAATACCTTTTCTTTTAACTCAGCGGTAAGCTTGCCCTGTTCTTCAATGAGACGGATCACATCTTGCTGGCGATCATTCAGATTGCGATGATAATGCAATAATTCTTCTATTTTCCTTATCTGTACCTCATCCAGCCCCCCGGTCATTTCCTTTCTGTACCGGGCCACAAAGGGAATGGTATTGCCGCTATCCAAAAGCTGGACTGTTGGCCCCACCTTATTAATATCAATACCACTGGCCTGGGCTATACTTTTTAAAACTTTATGGTCCATAAATCCTCCTGCTATAAGATTAGTTAAAAATAGCTGTCAATTATTTTCTCGGCCAATCTTTTCTCGGTTTCGGCCCGGCTCAAGAGCTGCATCACCAAGAGAAAGCACTTTCCTGCCTCTTCTTCCTGGTTTAGGTTCTCAATACTGTTAAGGGAGTCCAACTCCCGCAGTACTGTCTCTTCCAGTTTGGCATAGCGATCCTCTTCCATGGCCAGAAAGGTATCATATATTCGCTCCAGAAATACCGGATCCCCTTCCAGGCCCTGGAAAAGGGGCCGAAACAAACGCTCTATGTCACTTATGGAAAGCAGCTGCTTCTTTTAATGCCCCCCGCTGGTTTTCCACCCTCCTGTACATATTAATGGGATGGATGGTAGCCATAGCCCTCTATCCCCTGTATTTGCGGGTTAATATGGGGGCTATTTTCTGGCTGGCCTTTGGCGGCTTGAGTTACACCCTGGGAGCTTTGATCTATGCCCTAAAAAAGCCCAACCTGAACCTCAAGTACCTGGGTTTTCATGAAATATTTCATGTCTTTGTCCTCCTGGGTAGCTGCTGCCACTACTGGATGGTATATCGCTATCTGTTGCCAGCTTAATCTGCTAGAAAAGAGCCTGATTGAGATGCAAGAAATATAGGTGCATTTCAATCAGGCTCTTTTAAAGTATTTGCATTTATAAGGTTAATATTTCTACCCCATCTTCCGTAACTCGTACCGTATGCTCCCATTGGGCTGATAATGATCCATCCCGGGTAACTGCAGTCCAGTTATCCTGCAAGACCCGGCAGCGATAGTCCCCCGCATTTATCATGGGTTCTACCGTAAATACCATATTGGGCACCAAAACCATACCTGATTGCTCCTGTCCATAATGGGGCACAAAGGGATCTTCGTGGAACCTATTGCCAGTGCCATGGCCGCCATAGTTTTGCACCACCGAAAAGCCGTGGGTTTTCGCATGTTGTTCAATAGCATAACCGATATGTCCGGTACGCTTAAATGGTTTAACTTGTTCTATCCCCAGATTCATACATTCGTAAGCCACCTGTACCAGTTTTCTGGCCTGAGGAGAAGGATCACCCAGCAAAAACATACGGCTCATGTCACCATAATATCCATCTAAAATACAGGTAATATCTATATTAAGAATATCTCCATCTTTTAGCTTGGTATCATCTGGAATCCCATGACATATGACGTTGTTCAAAGAAGTGCAGACACTCTTGGGAAAGCCATTATAACCTAAGGGAGCAGGTATCCCCCCATGCTCTAAAGTTAACTGATGAACCAGGGTGTTTATATCATCGGTACTTATCCCAATCTGTATTTTATCACTGATCAAATCCATGATTTTCTTACTCAACTGACAGGATTTGCGGATACCGGCAATCTCTTTTTCAGTTTTAAGCAAATTGTGATGGGGAACAGGTATCCCCTGCCTTCTCAATTCCTTTAAGCGTTCATC
>CAZPSR010000088.1:0-8782 GCA_964589135.1 uncultured Syntrophomonas sp. | reverse complement strand
ACGTGTACTGCCATTTGGTCGCCATCAAAGTCGGCATTGTAGGCGGTACATACCAGGGGATGAAGCTGCAGGGCTCGCCCTTCTACCAAGACCGGCTCAAAAGCCTGTATTCCTAATCGATGCAGAGTTGGGGCCCGGTTCAACAATACCGGGTGTTCTTTAATAACATCATCCAGAATATCCCATACTTCTTCCCGGCCTCTTTCCACCATTTTTTTGGCACTCTTGATGTTGGAAGATATGCCTCGATCCACCAGCTTCTTCATTACAAAAGGTTTAAATAGCTCCAAAGCCATTTCCTTGGGTAGTCCGCACTGGTGCATCTTCAGGTTGGGACCCACCACTATAACGGAACGGCCGGAATAGTCAACCCTTTTTCCCAAGAGATTCTGCCGGAAGCGACCCTGTTTACCTTTTAACATATCGCTAAGGGACTTAAGGGGACGATTGCCTGGGCCGGTAACCGGTCGGCCTCTTCTGCCGTTGTCCACTAGAGCATCAACGGCCTCTTGCAACATTCTCTTTTCATTTCTTACGATAATATCTGGAGCACCCAGGTCCAAGAGCCTTTTTAGCCGGTTATTGCGGTTAATAACCCGGCGATAAAGATCATTTAAGTCTGAGGTGGCAAATCTGCCACCATCCAGCTGTACCATTGGTCTAAGTTCCGGCGGAATTACCGGTAAAACATCCAAAATCATCCACTGAGGATTATTTCGGGACAATCTAAATGCTTCTACCACTTCCAGCCTTTTTATAGCCCGGCTTTTTCTCTGTCCGGTACTTGTGGCTATTTCTTCTTTCAAATCGGCGGCCATGCCCTCCAGATCTAAATCCGATAAGAGGACTTTAATCGCTTCGGCTCCGATTCCAGCATCGAAGGAATCCCCATAGCGATCCCGATTTTCTCTATATTCCCTTTCATTCAAGAGCTGTTTCTTGAGCAGGGGAGTATCCCCGGGATCTATAACAATATAGTTGACGAAATAAATTACCTTTTCCAATACCTTGGGCGACATGTCCAATAGTAGGCCCATCCGGCTAGGTATGCCCTTCAAATACCAGATATGGGAAACCGCAGCGGCCAGTTCAATATGCCCCATCCTTTCCCGTCTTACCTTGGAAGTAGTTACTTCTACTCCACAGCGATCACATACTATGCCCCGGTGACGCACCCTTTTATATTTGCCGCAATGGCATTCCCAATCTTTGACCGGGCCAAAAATTTTCTCACAGAACAATCCTTCCTTCTCCGGTCTTAAAGTGCGATAATTTATGGTTTCGGGCTTCTTTACTTCTCCACTACTCCACGAACGTATCTGCTCTGGGGAAGCCAGGGATATTTTTATTCGATCAAAATTATTAACATCTAACAACTTATTCTCTCCCTTCCAGAAGATGGTAAATTACCCACTTATCTAGCATAGCTTAAAATGCATCCTTATGATCATCGGCAGAATCATCGGCAGAATCATCTGCTTCCAATTCCATTAAATCCGGTTCCTGGTCCAGTTCCTGGATTTCTCCTTCCTCCGGATTATCCCTTTCCATATTATCATTATTAATATCCGGACTCTGGATTATAGCCGGATCATTTAATTCTATACCCAGTTCCTTGGCCTTTTCCTTCTCATTCATTTCGTAATCGGCATCTTTTATGTGAATTTCCTTGTCATCTTCCGATAGAATCCTAACATCTAAGGATAAACTCTGCAATTCCTTAATAAGAACCTTGAATCCTTCCGGTACCCCGGGTTCAGGAATATTCTCTCCTTTTACGATAGACTCATAGGTCTTTAATCGCCCTACCACATCATCGGATTTAACGGTTAATATCTCCTGTAAGGTATAAGCAGCTCCATAAGCTTCCAAAGCCCATACCTCCATTTCTCCGAAACGCTGCCCACCAAATTGGGCTTTTCCTCCCAAGGGCTGCTGAGTAACCAGGGAATAGGGACCAATAGATCTAGCATGGATCTTATCATCGACCAGATGAGCCAGTTTGAGCATGTATACGTACCCTACGGCAATATCATGATCAAAAGCCTCTCCTGTCCTGCCGTCATAAAGGTGCATTTTCCCGCTGGGAGATGCTCCGGCCTGGCGCAGAGCCTCAAATATATCCTCTTCCGATGCGCCATCAAAAACCGGGGTAGCGATTTTTACTCCCAACTGCCTGGCAGCCCATCCCATGTGGCATTCCAGAATTTGACCAATATTCATCCGGGATGGTACCCCCAGGGGGTTTAGTACTATTTCCACCGGGGTTCCGTCTTCCAAAAAGGGCATATCTTCCTCGGGCAAGATACGAGATATAACTCCTTTGTTCCCATGCCTTCCGGCCATCTTATCCCCTTCAGAAATCTTTCTCTTTTGAGCTATATATACTCTTACTAGTTGATTTACTCCCGGGGGCAATTCATCACCTTTTTCCCGGGAAAAACGCTTAACCGCTACTACTTTTCCTGCTTCTCCATGGGGTACCCGCAGTGACGAGTCCCTAACTTCCCGGGCTTTTTCTCCGAATATAGCCCTAAGCAGCCTCTCCTCCGGAGTAAGCTCAGTTTCTCCTTTAGGCGTGACTTTGCCTACCAATATATCATCAGGCCGAACCTCAGCCCCTATCCTAATAACTCCCTGCTCATCCAGATTCTTCAGCATATCCTCTGAAACATTGGGAATATCGCGAGTAATTTCTTCCGGGCCCAGTTTGGTATCCCGGGCTTCACACTCATATTCTTCTATATGGATGGAGGTAAACACATCATCTTTAACCAACTTCTCCGATATGAGAATGGCGTCTTCATAGTTATAACCTTCCCAGGGCATGAAGGCTACCAACACATTACGCCCCAGGGCCAGTTCGCCAAAATCAGTGCTGGGACCATCAGCTATGATGTCGCCGGCTTCGACTCGTTCCCCCACCCGCACGATAGGTCTCTGGTTATAACAGGTGCCTTGATTGGAGCGGACAAATTTATGTAGCTGATACACCTCTTTTTTGCCCTGCTCATTCTGTACCACTATTTTATTGGCATTTACATTGGTAACTACACCGGAGTTCTTAGCCACTACCGTAGCTCCCGAGTCTTTAGCTGCCTTGTATTCCAAGCCGGTACCTACAATAGGAGCTTCCGTTTTTACCAGGGGCACAGCCTGCCTTTGCATATTCGCTCCCATTAAAGCTCGGTTAGCATCATCGTTTTCCAAAAAAGGTATTAAAGAAGTGGCTACACTAAATACCTGTTTGGGGGATACGTCCATATAATCTGCCCGACTGACCGGTATCTCCATTATTTCTTCGGCAAACCTGGCTTCCACCCGTTCTTCAATAAAGTAGCCCTTTTCATCCAGGGGGGCGTTAGCCTGAGCCACATAAAACTCTTCTTCTTCATCGGCGGACAAGTAGTGAATTTCATCCATAACCCGCCCCAATTCCTTATCTACTTTGCGATAAGGAGTCTCAATAAAGCCAAAATCGTTTACCTTGCCAAAGGTAGCCAAAGATCCTATCAAACCAATATTGGGCCCTTCCGGAGTTTCTATGGGGCATATTCTGCCATAATGGGAATGGTGTACGTCACGGACCTGAAAACCTGCCCGTTCCCGGGTTAAGCCGCCGGGTCCCAGGGCACTGAGCCTTCTCTTATTGGTTAGCTCAGCCAGAGGATTGGTTTGATCCATAAACTGAGAAAGCTGGGAACTGCCAAAGAATTCCTTAACTGCCGCAGTTATTGGCCTAATGTTTATCAAAACCTGGGGAGTCAGGGTGTCTACGTCATGTATACTCATTCGTTCCCGGACTACCCGCTCCATTCTCACCAATCCAGTCCTGAACTGGTTCTGCAGCAACTCGCCAATAGACCTAAGCCTCCTGTTGCCCAGGTGATCTATAACGTCGGTTCTCCCTTCCCCATTGATTAACTTTAAGAGATAACCGATGGTAGCAGTTATATCCTGCAAGGTAAGATACCTTACTTCTTCTGAAATATCCAATTTCAATTTTTTGTTTACTTTATAGCGTCCAACCGTAGCCATGTCATAACGGCGAGGATCAAAAAACAGGTTCTTTAGTAACTGCTCGGCGGCATCTTCGGTAGCCATTTCCCCTGGCCTTAACCTTCGATAGAATTCAATCAAGGCCTCTTTTTTATTGGTGGTGCTATCCTTGTCCAGGGTCCGGACAATAGTGTCGTGATTATCGTATAGATTTAATATGTCTTCATTAGTCTCATATCCTAAAGAACGCAATAATACGCTTACTGGTATTTTCCTAGTCTTGTCAATCCTGGTGTATATTACTCCGGCGCTATCCATTTCCAGTTCAAACCAGGCTCCCCGATTAGGTATTATGGTGGCACCAAAAAGTTTGTTTCCCGCTACATCATAACGCTCACTGAAATATACCCCCGGGGACTTAACCAACTGGCTGACCACTACCCTTTCAGCACCATTGATTATAAAGGTGCCTTTATCAGTCATCAGGGGCAGATCACCCATGTATACTTCAGATTCTTTTATTTCACCATTTTCTTTATCAGTTAATCTAACCTTTAATTTAAGTGGGGCTTGGTAACTTACATCTCTCTCTTTGCACTCATTAACCTCATATTTGGGGTCGCCCATACTATAATCAATAAAGTCAAGTTCGAGATTTCCGGTAAAATCAGAAATAGGGAAGACTTCGTGGAGGGCTTCACGCAGACCGGTTTTTATAAACCATTGGTATGAACTGAGTTGAACCTCAATAAGGTTTGGCAGTTCGATTGGCTCTTCAATTCTTGAATAACCTAACCTTTTACTCTTTCCATATTCTACAAATTCTGGCAACCATCTTCACCCCTTATAAATTTTCCCAAAAGAGTGAAAAGCAAGGCTCCTAGGGTAAACCTCGCTTTCAAAGTCCTAGCTCTAAACTCAGCCATAAATACAACATTTAACGATTCATAAATGGCAAGTATTAATGTTATCATAATTATTTTTATACGTCAAGGCAGTCTGCTAATTTTCCTTCTCCTTTTTTTCATTTTCTCTTTTTTCTAATAATTTTTCAATATCGTCCAGGGAATATTCTTCCGCAATCAATTTATTAACCCGACGGATATAAGTCATATACCATATTGTAATGCCTATAAATCCGAACAAGAGAATAATCATACTAATAAGCAGTCCGTTCAAATGTAATACCTGTAAAAATATGGTGCCTTCCAGGCCCTCCAAAGTTTGCCCTGAGAGCAAATTCCAGGTAGCAGTAGGGTCCTGATCCAGATTATCAATCTGGGTGGCCGAACTCTTCTGAATTATTCCGTTCGCCTGAATAATGATCTCGCCATCGGCACTTGATACCAGTTCTTCAAACAAGCTCGACTCATTTCCGGGCTGGTAATTTAGAATGGTTGAAGAAAAAATCAAATAGTTCTTTATTTCAGCTAGCAGCGGAAGTCCATTACTTGCCCTACTATACTCATACCAGTCTTTATGATTCCGTTCCAGAATCAGGCTCCCTTCCCCATCCTGGCTATTCCATCCCGCTATATTCAATTCCGATTCCACACCCTGTATACTGATACTTTCATGAATATTGCCCTGCTCATCCGTACTCACCTGCCATTGATATTGCCCGGCCCAGGCCACCGGAGTAAAGACCAGAACTGCAAAAGCGATCAAATACAGCAACAATATCTTTTTGTTCACCTTCACCCCATAATCCCCCCTCTCGATAATACTTTCACTATCTAAAGCTTATACCAGAAAATAGTGTAATTCAACACTAATTCTCAGCTGTAAGGGCGGACCTCGGATCAGGTGACAATGCCCCCTGTTTAGGGGATCAATGAGGAGTAAAGATTCATTATATGTTAGCCCTAAATCTAAACCAATAAAAAGGACCCAACTATCATTAGATAGTGGAGCCCTTTTAAATAACCTGACTCTTTTTGCTGTCTCCTCAAAGAGAACAGCTAAAGGACTGAGCCATCTTGGGAGATTAGATTTTTCTGTCGTTATATAATATAAATAACTCAGGCCACAACAGAACTATCCCCTTGTTACATTATTTAATTTCTACCCCGCCGCCAACTTCTTCAATTTTTGCTTTAATGGCTTCAGCTTCTTCTTTATTGATTTTTTCTTTAACCGGGTTGGGGGCTTCGTCAACCAGGGCTTTGGCTTCTTTCAGGCCCAGGCCGGTAATCTCTCGAACTACCTTGATAACATTAATCTTCTTTTCTCCGGGAGAAGTCAGTATAACATCAAATTCAGTTTTTTCTTCTACTGCTTCCGCTGCTGCGGCAGGAGCAGCAGCCATGGCTACTGGAGCCGCAGCGCTTACGCCAAATTCCTCTTCAAATGCTTTAACCAGTTCAGATAATTCAAGAACGGTTAATCCTTTAACAATTTCAATAACTTCCTGTACTTTACTCATTAATACTACCTCCTGTTTAATATTCTTTTATTTTAACCCGCTGCCTTTTGTTCTCTAATTCCATCCAGGACTCTTACCAAACCAGTCAGATTAGCATTAAGCACATATACCAGACTGGTAATTGGAGCCTGCATAGTACCAACTACCTGGCCTAGCAGTACTTCCCGCGGCGGTAAGTCAGCCAGACTCTTTATTTTCTCGGCTGATACTACCTGGCCTTCCACTATACCGACCTTTACTTCCAGCTTCTTATACTGCTTGATAAATTCATATATAGTCTTGGCTGGTCCTACCGGGTCATCCTGACTGAAAACTACTGCATTAGGTCCTTCCAGTTTCTCAATCACTTCTGCATAACCGGTGTTCTGCAGGGCAAATTCAGTTAAAGTATTTTTAACCACCCGGTACTCAACTCCGGGAACTCTCAGTTTTTCTCTGAGGGCGGTCATTTCCTCCACAGTGATTCCCCGATAATCGGTAAATACTACCAGAGTTGCATTCTGCAGCTTCTGTTCCAGTTCTTTGACAATTTTTTGTTTCTCTTCTATTTTGGGCATTCTCAAATTCACCCCCTTTTACTTCTTCGGCTTTTTACTACAAATTAAAAACCTCTGCAGACTTGCAGAGGTTGAATATTAACGACTTAATAATCATTGTATATCATAACCTCGGCAGGCGAACTGGGTTCATTAAGGCATCAGCCACCGGCTGTCTACAGTTTTAATTTGCAGTTTTAGTTACCTGGTATAGGCTTCTTTACTTATTGGCGGCCATTAATACCAGGGGATTTACTTTTATCCCGGGTCCCATGGTGGAACATAAGTGTACCGACCTCATATACTGACCTTTGGCGGCGGCAGGCCTGGCTTTTATAAGAGCTTCAGCCAAAACATTCAAATTCTCTTGCAGTTTTTCCACCTCAAAGGATATTCTGCCGATAGGGGCATGTATTATGGAAGTTTTATCTACCCGGTATTCAATTCGGCCGGCTTTCAACTCATTAACAGTTCTTTCCACATCAAAGGTAACCGTACCCGCTTTAGGGTTAGGCATTAAGCCTCTGGGTCCTAATATTTTACCCAATCTTCCAACCACCGACATCATATCCGGGGTAGCTACGGCTACATCAAAATCAAACCAACCACCTTGAATCTTTTCAGCCAGATCCTCAGCTCCGACATAATCTGCTCCGGCGGCTTCGGCTTCTTTATGTTTGTCACCTTTGGCAAATACCAAGACTTTTCTGGTTCTACCAGTACCATGGGGCAGGCTTACCGTTCCTCTGACCTGCTGATCAGCATGACGGGGGTCTACTCCCAATTTAATATGAACTTCCACGGTTTCATCAAATTTGGCTGCTGATAGCTCTTTTACCAGCTTCAGGGCTTCAGCCGGATCATACAAGTTGTTTTTGTCAAATTTCTTAGTCTGTTCCTGATAATTCTTTCCACGTCTCATATTATTACCTCCTGGTGGTTAAACGGATTTATATCCTCCCACTTTAAACCTTAGTCAACTACTTCCAATCCCATGCTGTGGGCAGTACCTTCAATCATTTTGATGGCCGCATCTATGTCGGCTGCATTTAAGTCTTCTTTTTTCATTTCTGCAATTTCCAGTAATTTAGCCCGGGTTACTTTTCCCACCTTATTAAGATTTGGTTGGCCCGAACCCTTCTCCACATTAGCTGCCTTTTTCAGAAGGTCAGAGGCGGGCGGGGATTTAAGTACAAACGAAAAAGAACGATCTTCGTAAACCGTAATCTCCACTGGAACAATATATCCGGATTGGTTAGCAGTTTTAGCATTATATTCCTTGCAAAAGCCCATGATATTTACTCCATATTGACCTAATGCGGGTCCAACCGGGGGGGCAGGTGTAGCCTTGCCTGCGGCTATCTGTAATGATACTTTACCCATTACTCGTTTGGCCACTGTTTCACCTCCTTAAGTAGTTTTGTCTATTTGTTCATAATCCAGTTCAACCGGGGTTTCCCTACCAAACATGGTGATATTCACCCTTACCTTACCTCGGTCAGGCAACAGTTCCCTGACTATACCGGTAAAATTGGCAAAAGGCCCGGTTTTAACCTTAATGCTCTCGCCGATATCAATGTCTATAAATTTGGGTTTGCTTTCAGCTAATCCCATTTGCTTAAGTATTTTTTTGATCTCTTCTTCCCGCAAGGGAATAGGTTTGCCTCCGCTGCCCACGAATCCAGTAACTCCAGGAGTATGGCGTACAACATACCAGGAGTCTTCACCCATGATCATATTGACTATTACATAACCCGGGAATACTCTTTTGGTGGTAATCTTCTTTTTGCCGCCTTTAAACTCTACTTCCTGTTCTTCCGGG
>CAZPSR010000087.1:0-8811 GCA_964589135.1 uncultured Syntrophomonas sp. | reverse complement strand
GGCTACAAATTTTCGTCCATTAATGTCAACAAAAACCAGCGGTTCATAAAAATCCTGGAGCAGCAGTAAACGATTGATATTGGGGTCATGAACAATTTTCTCATGGGGCTGGCCAATTATTTTCTCTACGGACATTTTATTATAATCAGCAAAAGCCTGGTTTACATACCTGATAATTCCGGTTTCATCCACATATACTATGCCTTCATAACGGCTTTCCAACATCATATGGAACATATGATTTTCCTTTATGGCTGATTTGAGGCCGTTTTTTTTTGGATAGTTGGAGGACATGGAACATCACTCCCATAAATTCCATTTAATGACTAAAGTATACTTCATACTTGACCTTAAGGGTTCAAAAATGAATCGACAAATTGGGAGAAAGATATGCTGGATAGCCATTACCTGGCTCAGGATACTTTCGATGTTTGGCATGTTCTTTGCAATTTTCATTAGAAAATGTTTAAGGAGGGGGAAAGGCATGAGCCAAATACTAAAAGGGATTAAGGTTTTAGATTTAACCCGCTTGCTGCCTGGACCATTATGTACGCAAATATTGGGTGATTTGGGTGCTGAAGTGATTAAAATTGAGGGAGCTAAGGGAGGTGACTATTCACGCATGATGCCACCCAGAGGCAAATCTGATGGTGGATATTTTATGGGGGTTAATCGTAATAAGAAAAGTATGAGCCTGAATTTATATAAAGAGCAGGGAAAGAAAGTATTCCTCAAAATGCTGGCAGGTTCTGATGTAGTAATAGAGCAATTTCGGCCTGGAGTGATGGAAGGATTGGGGTTGGGATATGGAGTCTTGAGTTCAGTTAATCCCCGCCTCATAATGTGTTCGATAACTGGTTATGGGCAGGATGGTCCATATAAAGACCGGGCTGGTCATGATATCAATTATCTAAATCTAACCGGCATTTCCAATCTGACTGGCTGCTACCAGGGTAAGCCTGTACTATCCGGTATTCAAATCGCTGACGTGGGTGGTGGTTCCCTATGGGCTGCTTTGAGCATTATGGGAGCTATTATAGACCGCGAAAAGACTGGCATGGGTCAGTATATTGATGTGTCAATGACGGACTGTGTTTTCACCTTTATGTCCCTGCTGGTCAGCGCCTATAATTTCGACCGGAGGCTGTTCGGTGCTGGAGAATGGATACTTAACGGGGGCTGTGCCTGGTACAACTGTTATAGAACCAAGGATGACAGATGGCTGGGAATCGGCATGCTGGAAGAAAAATTCTGGGCAACTTTTTGCAGAGCTATTGGACGTGAGGAATATATCGGGCAGCAGTTTGCCTCCCGCCAGGTTCAGGAGCAGATAATGGAAGATTTAAATGCCATATTGGCCAGCAAAACAGCAGAGGAATGGCTAAGAGAACTACAGCCGCTGGATATCTGTATTAGCCTGGTTAATAATTTGGAAGAAGCCATTAATGATCCTCATTTACAGGCTAGAGGAATGATTGTGGAAATAGAACATCCGCTGGATGGGAAAATCAAAAACGTAGGATTTCCGGTCAAGTTTTCGGCAACCCCATATTCCATTAAACTTCCACCCCCGGCCCGGGGAGAACATACCGAACAGATATTACTGGAGCTGGGATACAAGAGCCATGATCTGGAAGAGATGAAGAGGGAGGGGGTTTTCTAATTCAAGGTGATACAATTGGCGACATTGCCGGGTATCCCCCTATGGCAGTTAGATTTGCGAAAAAAGCGGTGAATCTGGCCATGGAAAGCAGTACTCATGCAGGTTTGCTTTTTGAGCAAGTACAATCTATTTACTCGTTGGGTTCAGAAGATAAGAATGAGGCGGCCAATGCTTTTCTAGAAAAACGCCAACCGGAATTCAGGGGTAGATAACTTTATTATCTGCATTCCCGACTACTCATTACGAGGAAGGCACAAATTCAATATATAGAGGGTATCGAATTGATCCTCCTTTTCAATGCCATCGTATTGAGGAAATACATAACAAGTTAGCTTTCGAGCACTAATGGGGGTTCATGTCATGCTGGTTACTTGTTTCCGAGAATCCAGGTTATTCTTTTTTGTGGTTCCGACTAATATCCCATACTGGAGTAATGGAGGTTGCTATTACCCATCCAGGTAATGGCATCGAGATAAGCTTGAGCTATGTCTGACTCAGTAATCCCCAGTCGGGCAGACAAATCAGTGACCATACGCCAGTTTCCTTTCTCATAAGCTAGTACCAGCATATAACACAGTGACATGCTGCTATCGTCGAGGTGCCCCAAAAGCAAGCGAGAGACTTCTTCATCCACAAATAAATCTCTTAACAGAGTTTCCATGGAGTAACCGGTTAAAACATCCAGCATGGATAGAATACCCAGGGTGAAAAAGACCATTCGTTTGTGCCCCAAGCCCAGCTTTTCACTCATCAATTCTAAGGTCCTGGCTCTTTGGGCGCAAAACCTAACCGTTTCATCCTGCTCACTGCTCACTTTTCTCAGTACCATTATATAAGCCCATTTTATAAGTTCGCTCAGTCCCAAGCGCAGCGCTGCCTGTGCCACTGTTTTTGCTTCATTCCCTCGATAATAATGAGCTGAATTAGCAGTCTTTAAAACCTGATAAGAGAAGGCCACATCTTTGGCCACAACTTCATATAGATCTTCAAATTCCAGGTTCTCGCTGCCAAGGGTTTTAATTAACAATAACTGATTAAATTTAGAAGCCGGAATATCCCGGGAAAATACGTTTATCGGTTTGGCAAAATAAAAGCCTTGAAAATAATGATATCCATAGTTTAAAGCCATCGTAAAATCTTCCCTGGTTTCAACCTTTTCTGCTACGAATTTGATTTTCCGATTCCCAAACTTCTTGAGGATATCCTGTCTTTCTCGAGGGGGAGTTAAAAGAAAATCTATTTTAATGAAATTAGCCATATCCACTAATGATTTATATCCAGGCCGGAATACATAATCATCTAAAGCTAAGATATATCCATCATCTTTCAATACCTTGATGGACTCTATTACCTCTGGCAGGGGACGAACGCTTTCCAGGACCTCAATTATCAAATGTTCGGGGGGAAATAAAGTGGCCGTTCTTTGGATTAAATGCTTTTCAGTAAAATTAACAAAAGCCTTCTTGTCTTCTGCCAACTGATTAAAGCCCATAGGTTCCAGGGCACCAGCTATAATAGTGGCAGTAGCCCTATCTCCATCTGAACAATTGTACTCTGTCTGCCCTAATTCTCTATATAACAGTTCATATCCATATACATTATTTTGGGTATCGAAAATCGGCTGTCTGGCAAATAATAAAGTCATATGAAATCCCCCTTTGCCTTTGCACCACATAAAAAATGACCACCAGAAGATGTTATACATTGCTAAATCCAAGGCTATATGAAAGGGGTTGACTACCAGGAAAGCGGCCAACTCCGAACTTTCTACTAATATTAACATATAATGGCAGATATATAAACTATTTGATAGTTTCTTGTAGAAGAAGGTGAAAAGCAATCTATTTCCAATACTGATGCTTCTGCTTAGGAAGCATCTATCGTTTTGTATATGTAATACACTCGGGCCAATATGGACACTATGCTTATGTATTGGAAAAACCTAGAATGCCCACAACCTTTTATGTGAGCCTCTCCCCGAATATATCTTTGGCCTCATGGTCCTTGGCGCTTAGGTGAACTTAATCCACAAAAAAACAACACTTTCAGTTTACTGAAAGTGCCGATTTCTCCTATGGTACGCCCGAGAGGAATCGAACCTCCGCTCCCGGCTCCGGAGGCCGGTGCTCTATCCACTGAGCTACGGGCGCTTATTGCCTGATTATTATACCAGAATATTATCCAAGGGTCAAAAGTTAATCTTAATTAGAAATCTGTTATAGCATTAAGACCACCGCTTAGATACAAATCATTCCAAGATACTTGCAACTCATCATAATCCTATCAAAAAGGAAAATCTATGAATCAAAGCAGGTGGCTCAATAAATTGGGCATAAATAATCTGCTTATCAAGAAGTAATTGCTGTTCTTTAGTCGAATGGTTTTGCCAGGGATGGCTGCTTAGTCTCAGCATTTCTGGCTTGGGCGGTAAAAATGGAGAGCAAGAAGGCAACCAAGCTTATTAAAGCCGAGATTTTAAACACTATGCCCATAGTGCTGAGATAGGCCATATCCGGAGTGAAAATCTCTTGTTGCCAGACTAATACATAAGTAAAGATGCTGGCTGAGACAGCAGTACCCAGGGATAGGGAAAAATTCCGGGTGGTGGCGTTAAAGCCTCCGGTATAACCGGCTTTATCTGCCGGGACGGAACGGAATATACTGCTGCTATTGGGTGAAGCGAAGAAACCCATACCTATGCCTAAAAGCATCAGGCCAACTGCGATCTTGGCCATACTGCTGCCATAGGCCAGGAGAGAAAAACTCAGATGGGATAGGGTCATTAAGAACAAGCCTACCGAAGTCAGGCTTCCGGAGCCAATTCGATCGGAAAGGCTACCAGCCAGGGGAGCGGTTATAGCCAGGCATACGGGGGGAATAGTCATATAAAGACCCATGATGTGGGGAGCCATCTGTAAAAATACTTCTAAATAGAAGGGAAGCAAAAACATAACCCAGATTTGCGAGATATAGGCCAGGAAACTCATTATGTTTCCATAGAGAAAAGTCTTTATTTTAAACAGGGCCAAATCCAACATGGGGTAGAGCTGATTTTTTTCATAATAAGCAAAGCCGATCAACAAAATGACTGCAGCTATGGCCAGGACTGGAGTGGATGCAGTATTATTGGCCAGGGACAGCAACAAGCTTACTGAGCCCAGGGCAAAGAGGACCATGCCCACTATATCATAGCTTCTTGAGTCCTTACTTATTGCTTGCATTGGCAGGTGTTTTAGGGCCAGATAGAAGCCCAGGAGTCCCAGGGGAACATTGATTAAAAAGATATAGGGCCAACCCCAGCGGGCCAGTATGACTCCCCCAACTACCGGTCCGGCCATATTGCCAATTCCCACCATGCTGCTGGTAAGTCCCAGGGCTTTGCCTTTTTCACTGAGCGGAAAAGAATTGGATATGATACCAGCTCCAGTAGCCATCATCATACTGGCTCCAAAGGCCTGAAAAATTCGGCTGGCCACCAGACAGGACAGAGAAGGGGAGAGGCTGCATAAAAGAGAACCAGCGGTAAATATCAAGAACCCATAGGCATATACCTTCTGGCTCCCGATCCCGTCCCCCAGTTTGCCCAAAAATAAAAGGGTAGCGGTGATAACCAGCATATATGAAGTGGTTACCCACTGTACCTCTTTCATGTCAACTGAGAAATCAGCTGCTATTAGGGGATTGGCTATATTCAGGATGCTTCCGTCCAGGGTGGAGATGAATATGCCAGCACAGATTATTCCTAGTACCTGCCACTTAGCTGCCCATTTCATATAGGCTTTTCTCCTTTTGCCCCATTTTAAGGGGTAGTAAATATCTTATATTATTTTATCAGTTATAGAACAGAAGGAAAGAAAGATAATGGCAGGGATAGGGTACAGCTGAGATCTATTTATCCCGCAGTACTCGGATAAGGGCATCAGATAAGCTGTTAACCGCGATAATCACCTCATCCTTACTCAGTTTGTCAGTGCCGCATTCGAATAATATGGAAGTGGGATATAAATCCTGATTATAGTCTCCCTTGCCCATGAATATTCCTCGCATCAAACCGGGATGCAGTTCGTCAGCGGCGGCTTTGATTTTCTTGGCATAGGCTAGATTAGTTTGCATATGGGGATTGCTCCTGCCAATGACTATCATAACTCGAGCCGAATTGATTCCATTGATGGAGGTCTGATAGGCCCGGGCTGGGGCAGAGTCACGGTGAATATCAAATACTGCGTCAGGCTGTTCTTTTATTAGCTGAGCAGCGGTACGCCGGGAACGGTTATAGGCATTGATGTCGTGAGGGTCATGCAGCTTATCGCTATGGGTAACGCTGATGCCCTCTTTTTGCAAGGCGGTTTGCAGTACTCTACCTATATCCAGTATATCACCCTTACCGGGTCTGCTGACTTTGCCTGAGGTAGGTATATAACATTCATCAGTGTGGGTGTGGTAGATGACTACATGAATATTTTGCGCTGAGGCGGTTGCCAGCAGGCTATGGTTAAAAATATTGCTGGTGGATATTGCATCTGTTGTAATTTCCTCAAGCGGAGATGGAGGGACCTGGGTTTTTATTTCCGCAATGCCCTCCTGGCCTGAAACTTTTGTAACTATATAATGCTGGTTGCCCTCGTTTATATATTCATCCTCGACGTGAACCGGCTCCCCGGTCTGAAAAATAATGTTGCCTTCGGTATCCCTGACGGTAACACACTCAATGGATTCATTGTCACTGCTGAAATATTTGGGGGTCGGAATGCTGCCATAAACATTTAATAGATATGCTGCCACCATAACCAATAAGAGTACCAAAAAGAAGGTCCAGATATATCGTTTGTTCAATATATTCATTACAAAAAAACCGCCTTTTCATCTAGCTGCTAGTATTATGTGAAAAGGGCGGTTTTATTATTAGTCTATTTAAAGCAGCCTAGCCGGAAAAATGAAACAGATAGCTTATAAATTGGTATCCCAGCTGGCCAGATAGCTTTCCTGTTCTCCAGTTAAACTATCAATATTAACTCCTGCTGCCTCTAGCTTTAATCTGGCTACCCGCAGATCTATTTCCTGGGGAACTTCATAAACATGGGGTCCTAGTTTACCTTGATTTTTGATGATATAGAGCAGGGACAAGGCCTGGAGGGAGAAGCTCAAATCCATTACTTCGGCTGGGTGCCCATCTCCGGCTGCCAGGTTAACCAGCCTTCCTTGAGCCAGCAGATATAATCTACGCCCATCAGCCAATAGGAATTCTTCAATGTTAGGCCGAACCTGGCGTGTATTGACGGCCAGGGAATAAAGATCCCCTTTGCTGATTTCCACATCAAAGTGACCGGCGTTAGCTAGAATCACATTATCCTTCATCAGTTCCAGGTGTTCCCGGCGAATAACATTGATATTTCCAGTAACGGTGATAAAAATATCCCCCAAACCAGCAGCCTCAGACATGGTCATTACTTCAAAACCATCCATAATAGCTTCATTGGCTTTAATAGGATCGATTTCGGTAATAATAACCCGGGCTCCCATTCCCAGCGCCCGCATTGAAACACCTTTGCCGCACCACCCGTAGCCTGCTACTACCACATTTTTCCCGGCTACTACCAGATTAGTAGTTCGATTGATGCCGTCCCATACTGATTGACCGGTTCCATAGCGATTGTCAAAAAGATATTTCATATAGGCATCATTTACAGCGATCACCGGAAAGAGCAAAGATCCTTCTCTATCCAGGGAACGTAAGCGAAAAATGCCAGTGGTGGTTTCTTCGCAGCCTCCTATAATCTGTCCGGCCTGCTGGGGGCGTTCTTTAATCAGTAGGGATATCAAATCCGCTCCATCATCAATTATGGCATCTGGATGGTTGTCCAGAGTCAGGTGCAGAAAACGGTGATAATCCTCATTGTCTTCACCATGTAGGGCATAAACTGCTATTCCGGAGTCTACCAGGGCGGCTACTACCTGGTCTTGAGTAGAGAGAGGATTGCTGGCACAGGCTGCCACCCGGGCTCCAGCCTCCTGCAGGGTCTGCAGCAGGTAACCGGTTTTGGCCTCCAGGTGCAGACAGCAGGCAATGGTTTTACCTTCTAAAGGTTTGCTCTGAGCAAGTTCCTGCTTTAAGGCAGTTAAAACCGGCATGTTGTTGGCTACCCAGTCCAAACGGGTATAACCGGCTGGAGCCAGGTTGATATCTTTAATTACCGAGGGAATGAGGGTATCTTTAATAGTCATGCTAAACCTCCGTTTTTTTAGGTCTTAAAATATTATAAAACAATTGCTCTTTGAAGTGAAACCTAAGAATCAGATTGCTAAGGTGGATCTTGACAGAACAGGTGTTCGGAATTAAAATAATACTAGAACATGCGTTCGGCCAAAATTGCTTTAATTACAATCCCGGGAAATATTACTCTTTGCCGGGAAATAAGAAACAATTAGTTTATTAAGGGAAGGTGTATAAGATGTTTGAAGGTATAAGTAAAAAGGAACTTCTAGAAGCAGGCATAGGAGCAGTATGTACCGCATTTATGGGCTACCTGCTTTCGGTAGGATTTTTGCTCTTGTTTTAAGATATAATTCAATAAGAAATGGGCTTTGGCCTTAATTGAAATCAATATCCAAGTCTTTTATACTTAGGCCAGGAAGCATTTTCTGATCAAGGGGGAAAGATAATGATGGGAGAGGAGCAAAAAAACCGGAATTGGGCTATGGGATGTCACTTGGCTGCCTTAGCCTTATATATTGGGATACCATTTGGTAATGTTCTGGGTCCCTTGCTTATCTGGTTGCTCAAGAAGGAGGATATCGCATTGGTAGATGAACAGGGCAAGGAGGCTTTGAATTTCCAGATCTCCTTGCTTTTGTACGGGGTCCTGGTCCTGGCCTTAATCGTTGTTTTATCTTTAACCATAATCTTTATACCTCTGGCTGTAACCATTGGGACATTATTTTTGATGGTCTTTGGCCTGATTAACCTGATTTTGATTATTATTGCTGCCATCAAGGTCAGTAACGGAGAGTCCTTCAGGTATCCATGCAATATGAGGTTGATAAAGTAAAAGTACAAATGGGCTCTTCAGCCCATTTGTACTTTTACAAGATTAAATCAATTCCCACTCCAATTGTGTTTAAATAATTTCCATCTACCATCCGACGTTTCC
>CAZPSR010000086.1:0-8935 GCA_964589135.1 uncultured Syntrophomonas sp. | reverse complement strand
GTACTGGAGGGTGGACTGATCAGTCAGCCGACCAATGTTTTAATCTATGCCACCTCCAATCGCCGCCACCTGGTGCGGGAATATTTCAGTGACCGGGGTAAAATGGGAGAGGAAGTACATGGCATGGACACCCTGCAGGAAAAATTGTCTCTGGCTGATCGTTTTGGCTTGTGCATCAGTTTTGAGACCCCGGACAAAAAGACCTATCTGCAGATAGTGGACCACCTGGCCCAAAAGAATCAGCTGCATTTGGATACTGAGCTCTTGCACCAAGAGGCCTTGCAATGGGAACGGAGTCGGCATGGTCCTTCTGGCCGAGTAGCTCGGCAGTTTATTGAATCCTTGGATAGAGACTAGAGTTAGGCCAGGTACGTCCTAAGACCATGCCACCTCTATAATTTTCAGCAGCCAGTAGAATATGCAAACCTGATCTCTAGTGCAGGGGGTGGGAGAGGAACAAGGGGATAAAATCCCCTTTGACCTGAACTCCTAATACACCATAAATAGGTTTGAAGCTGCCTGTCTTAACCTTTTCTTGCCCCTGCATTCGCTGGACCGGAATATCCATAATCCTGGAATAGGGATCAAAAATCCGGATCACTATGCTGGGGGGGTCCTCTTCTGGGGCATATTTATCCCGGGTTAGCTGCCAGGTAAGGCTACTCATATGCCACAATAAGTGCAGCTGTTCCTCATGGTGCTCAAGCTCTAGCAAATCTTTTTCTGGCCCAGGGTCCTGATCCAGATACTTAAACAATTCCTGGGAGGTTTCAAACCTGGCCTTATTTCTTTGGCTCGGGAATTCCGGAGGCCTTTTTTCCAGATTAGACAGTATCCAATAGACCAAGAGAACCAGGACCAGGGTAACTATAGAAATAAACAGTACAGGAGTCATTCGCTCACCGCCGATTAAAATTATCCTTTCGGCTTTATTATATCCCTAATTCAAAAAGCTTATAAATGAGGAGCCAGTTGAATTTAAGCTCTTTATATTACCCCCTGGTAAATTATTAATAGGATCTATAGCCCAAGCTGCAAGCAAGGGTGAGCAATTAAAATGGGTGGATGAAACCGGGGTGCTATGGAAGGCCCATTTGGGCTTCTCGTAGCAATTAATGGTGATTTTAGGAAAAAATGGTTTACAATTGGCATAATTTTTGCCCCCGGGACTTATTATCTAAGCAGGCAAATAAATCTTTGCTGTAAATAGAGTCAGCGAGTTATAATAATAAATTGTAAGGGGTGAATTAATTGTATGATCATGCCCTAAAGCCTAGATGGGGATTAATTGATATAGTTGTAGTGTATCTAGCCTCGTTATTGTTAACTTTTTTTGCCAGCCAGGGCCTGGCTCAGATTATTGCTGATACCATGACCCTATTCGTAGTTGGAGCCATGCTGCAATTCCTGATTATTACGGGGCTGGTTCTCTTTTCAACTCTATATATAAACCGGGCTCGGGTCGCTGATCTGGGTATTAAAAAACCCTCCGCTCACCAGCTCCTAATTTATGGTATACTAGGTGGTGCACTTTTGATGGTCTTGATGATACTCCTGGGTATCCCTATTGCCAAGCTGCAGCCTCAAGTGCAGCCTCAGCTGTTTGAACAGATGTTGCGGTCGGCGGGACAGGATTCCTCCTTTTTACTCCTGTTGTTTCTGGGAGTAGTTACCGCTCCCATATCTGAGGAACTCTTTTACCGGGGCATGATTTATCCCGTATTTAGAAGCTACCTGGGGCCAAACTGGGCCGCAATTTTGGCCGGACTAGTTTTCGGATTGGCCCACTGGGATTTATGGCGGACCATACCCTTGGCCGTAGGGGGAGCTCTGCTCTGCCTGCTGTACCAAAGAACTGGCAATCTATGGGTAACTATAGCGGCCCATGGAACCTGGAACGGCCTGATGTCATTATTGGTTTATTATAGCTTTTTGCTTTGATTTTCCCCCTAACTTAACAATTCCAGAGAGAGGAGTACTGAACATGCCAATTTATGATTACGAATGTGAGAATTGCGGGACCTTTGAAAAAATGCAGAAAATAAGCGAAGAACCCCTGAAAGAATGTCCCAACTGCCAGGGAGCAGTACATCGACTAATCAGTAAAAACGTGGGAATAGTATTTAAAGGCAGCGGGTTTTATAAAACCGATAACAAAGACCGAGTAAAAGAGAAAGCCCGGATAACTAATCAGGAAAGACAAAAGGATAACCAGGCCTTATTGGATAAAGATGTAAAATCTTATGTCAAAGAATCCGAGAGTACCACCCAAAAAATCAAGGAAGCCTCATCCTAGTTGATCTTTCCTTGCCTAGACTGGTGGCAGGTATATTTATTCATAACGTATACCCAGACAGACTTTTCTGTAGTCCGGATCGTTTTCTGGCTGTGAACTTATTGACAGGCAGAACCGTCCAGACCACTGAAAAAGTCTCTTAAATGTGTCATGCTGAGCGTAAGCGACGCATCTTGTGACTGTAAGAACCCTAATAATATGCTATTGTTGATGAGATCCTTCGTCGCTTTCGGCTTATCAGGATACCAAACGGGTACTTTGTCAGTGGCCTCCAACGGTACCCGATTGTCAATCTGCTAGGCGACCAAACAGAGATAAAAGCTTCTAACTACTGTCGTTTCCGAAGGAGGAGAGGATGAAAAAGATTGAGATCTATACTGATGGCGCCTGTTCTGGCAATCCGGGCCCTGGAGGATGGGGTGCAGTACTATTCTATCGGGATCAGAGCAAAGAGCTATCAGGAGGAGAAGCCCATACAACCAATCAGCGTATGGAATTAAAAGCGGTTATTGAAGCCTTAAAAGCCTTGAAGGTTAAAGGCTGGGAGGTAACAATCTATTCTGACAGTGCCTATTTTGTTAATGCCCTTAAGCAGGACTGGCTAAGCAACTGGCAGCGCAACGGATGGAAGAACAGCCGTAAGGAGCCGGTAGCCAATCAGGATTTGTGGCAGGAGCTGATAGAGCTCAGGCAGTTGAACCAAGTGCGGGTAGAGAAAGTTAAAGGTCATGCCGGTGATAAGTGGAATGAACGCTGCGATGAACTGGCCCGGCAAGCCATAAAAAACCTGGAACGGAAATAGTCGATAGGTGGATGGTTCTGCTGCTTAGCTGCTTGACCAGCAGAACCATCCCCACTGTCAAGTAATGGGAGGGAAAGAAATCTGCTTAATGCCTAAAGTTGAAGTGTATTATCGCGATCTGGAGCCGGAACCAGGGGTCTGCCTCAGAATCAATGATGAATCAGCTACTCTGGGAGATCTTTTAGAGGCTTGGCAGCCTTTATGTGATGATTCCAGCCTGTATAAATCTTTTGCTGATGGCAATCACGCCCCCTGCAAGGGCTGTACTGTCAATTGCTGTCAAACCGCATATGTAATTCCTGATCTCATCTCTTTTAAAAGGATGGCAGATGAGCTGCAATTGAGTCATCGGGAGTTTTTGGCTCATTAGTTCCAAGCTGAAAAACTGGCGGTGGGCTTGCCCCGGATAGAACCCAACCCCTGTGTTTTTCTGCAAAACAATATTTGCCAGATTTATCCCTGGCGCTCCTTAATCTGCCGCTTCTATATTTGCACTCCTTTAAACGGTGCTACTGAACAGCTGGTCTATTCCCTGACCTGGACCGGTATTACCGCCACCATAATGCAGCTGGAGGCTGAAGGATTGCTACAGCCCAAGCCCGGAGCAGGGCTGAGCAGTATGGATATGCTATTTAATGATTTGATCGAGGAATACCGACATAATCCGAATGTTCGGCTTTTCATGGAATCAACAACTTACCAGGATATACCTTTACTGCCCTTTTTGGATTCTTATACCAGGGGGCTATGGCAGCCCCATCCTTAGGCGGAAAGGGAAGACGGATTATTAGGTAAATTTAGCCAGAAGGGTAGAATTTTATTTTTTTGCAGGATTTACGGGCGAAAAAAGGAATATATATTCTGTCAGACTTTTTTGACCGGAGGCGGTAAAAATATAAAGGCTCTGGTCAGATCGGGAAAAATTCGATTTAAGGAGGAGAAAGGATTGAGTCCGAAATTGAAGTTCAAGCTGGCCTTAGTTTTGTGTTGCGTTATGATCTTGTCCATTTTTGCTGGCTGTGGGGGATCCGAGTCAGCAGCTGATGATCCTGGCAGCGAAACTGAAGTGATTAAGCTGGGGTTCTTAGGAGCTCTGACCGGATCAGTAGCCAACTATGGTATACCTGGTAAAAAGGGTATGGAAATGGCCATTGAAGAAATCAATGCTAGTGGTGGCATATTAGGCTATCAGGTAGAAGGGGTGTATGATGACAACAAGGGTGAAACTACTGATATCACAGCTATAGCCAAGAAATATATAACCAGGGATAAAGTGGTAGCTATGGTAGGAGACCCCTGTACCGGATTGACTCAAGTGGCAGGAAGGATTGCCCAGGATAATGAAGTAGTGATTCTCTCCTCTGGCGCCACCGGTACCGACGTAGTTGATATAGGAGATTATGTATTCCGTAATACCCTCTTGGATATTTATGCGGCACCAGCAGTAGTGGATTGGATGATCAACGAAAAGGGTTGGAAAAACATGGCGGTAATTACCTCGCTCAATATTGGTTATAGTACTGCCTTGACCCCGGTGTTCAAAGCTGCCATTGAGGAAAAGGGTGGCAAGATCGTATTGGACGAAAGCATAAGCGGTGGGGAAACTGATTTTACCGCTCAGGTTACCATGCTTAAAAAAGCTGGTGCTGATGTCTTAGTATTTACCGGTTATTACACTGAGGCAGCCCTGATGATGAACGAAGTACAAAAGCAGAGCCTGGATATTGTACTGGTAGGCGGGGATGGCCTCTATGGTCAGGACCTGGCTACCCTGGGCAAAAGTGCGGTGGAAGAAAAGGTTATATTCTATTGTGGCTTCTCCAGCGACCAACCCAGTGAAGAAACTGCAGCCTTCCTGGAAGCTTACCGGGCCAAATTTAATGAAGAACCCGATATGTTCTCGGCCCAGTATTATGATGCTGTTTATATACTGAAAAAGGCCATGGAAGATGCTAACAGCGTAGATCCCAAAGTGTTTAAGACTGAGCTGGCCAAGCTGAAGGATTATCCCGGAGTATCCGGCAATACCACTTTTGGCCCTGATCGGGAACCCATCAAGAGCCCGGTTTGTCTGATTACAGTCAGAGATGGCAAATTTGCCCTGTTGGAAAAGATTCCGGTTAATGTACAATAGTATATGTGAATTTCATATGGCCCGCCTGTGCAGGCGGGCCATATCTACTGTTTAAGCTGGGGGTAGTATTTCTTCTGGTTTTATGCAGCGCTATAGGGGTAGCCCAGTCAGGTGCAAGTAAAGCAGTTTATTTCCAACCCCAGCCGGCTTAGAAAGGGACAGGTTTGGTATACAATTGCCTCTTGGCCTAATCCAGCCTTTAAGCAAGATTTTGTTCCCCATACTGTTTAGAGTTTAGGGCCGGGTTCATTCTGCCTTAAACTCTAAACAGTAATGAATCCGAGGGAGGCAACTTATGTTTATAGAACAATTGGTAAATGGGCTAACCCTGGGCAGTACTTATGCCCTTATTGCTCTGGGCTACACCATGGTCTACGGCATAATACAGCTGATTAACTTTGCCCATGGGGAAATATACATGTTTGGAGCCTTTGCCGGGCTATTGCTGGTCACCCTGTTTGATGTCAATATTTTCGTAGCCCTATTGGGGGCCATGGCCTTTTGTATGATTTTGGGCATGCTGGTAGAGCGAGTAGCTTATCGGCCTTTACGGGGCAAATCCACCCGCTTGTCCGCCTTGATCAGCGCCATAGGAGTATCTATTTTTCTCTCCACTCTGATGGCCTTATTGAGGGGAACCAATACCACCCGCTATCCGGAAATACTTAAGATTCAAACTTATCATTTGGGAGTACTGGAACTTTCCTCCCTGCAGATTATTATCCTGCTGGTATCGGCTCTGCTCATGGTAGGTCTGCAGGTCATGATCCAACGAACCCGGTTGGGTAAGGCCATGCGCGCCTGTTCTCAGGATTTGGATGCCGCCTCTTTGATGGGAATCAACGCTAACCGGATTATTTCCTATACATTTGCCATTGGCTCAGCCCTGGCCGCGGCCGGGGGGGTTATGGTAGGGATCTACTACAATGCAGTCTGGCCTTATATGGGTACCATGGCTGGGCTAAAGGCTTTTTCGGCTGCCGTCTTGGGAGGAATAGGTTCCATTCCCGGTGCTATGATCGGGGGATTGACCCTGGGGGTACTGGAGATACTGGGAGTTGCTTATCTATCCTCCTCTTATAAGGACGCTATTGCATTTGGGATACTGATCCTGGTGCTGATTATAAGACCTCAAGGAATAATGGGGCAGAAGATTACTAAAAAGGTTTAGGTGGAAACCATGGATGCAGTATTATCACAGTATATAGACGCTTATTACCTTCATATATTGGTTTTGATCGGTATCAATATAATTCTGGTTTTGGGTTTGAACATAATTACCGGGGTTACCGGACAGCTTTCTATGGGTCATGCCGGATTTATGAGCATTGGGGCCTACACTGCAGCTATCATGTCAGTGCAGCTGGCTTTTCCTTTTTGGGCTTCTCTTTTAGCCGGAGCAATAGCGGCAGCTAGTTTTGGCTTTTTGCTTGGCTTGCCTACCCTGCGCCTGGAAGGGGATTACCTGGCAATGGTCACCATAGGTTTTGCCGAGATAGTTCGGGTGTTTTTTCTCAACTTTGAACCTGGAGGCAAGGCGGTGGGATTATCAGGTATACCGGAAGACACTGGTTTTACCCTGGTATGGATAATAGTTATTATCATTATTGTGCTCAATGCTAAATTACTGAATTCCCGGATTGGCCGTTCCTTTTATGCTATCCGGGAAAACGAAATTGCAGCTGAAGCGGCCGGTATTAACACCACCCGCTTAAAAGTGCTGGCTTTTATGGTGGGTGCCGCCTTAGCCGGCTTGGGGGGAGGCCTGTATGCCCATTATATGACCTATATTGCTCCTCAGGATTTTGGCTTCATGAAATCCATTGAGTTCCTTAACATGGTGGTGTTGGGGGGGATGGGCAGTATCCCAGGAGCTATTCTGGGTACCATTGTATTGACTCTGGCCCCGGAAATGCTTCGGATTGTAGCGGAATACCGACTCCTGTTCTATGGGGCTTTGCTGGTATTGCTAATGATATTTAGACCCAACGGATTATTGGGAGATATTCGCTGGTATGATTTTAAAAAGCGCTGGTTTAACAAAGGGGTGAAAACATGGGAATCCTGAGCCTGCAGGGGGTAAGCCAGGAATTCGGCGGTTTGCTGGCCCTGGACGAGGTGCGGCTGGAAGTAGAAGCCAGCCAGATTTTTGGTATTATTGGTCCCAATGGGGCCGGGAAGACCACCCTGTTCAATATTATTACCGGGATTTACACCCCTACCGCCGGTCAGATAATATTTCGGGAAAAGGCCATTAACGGACTGCCTCCTTATGAATTGGCCCGCCGGGGTATAGCCCGAACCTTCCAGAATATCCGTCTGTTTAATAAACTTTCGGTGTTAGATAATGTGAAGGTGGGGTTTCACGGGGTTACTAAAGCTGGTTTTTTCGGGGCTATGCTGGGATTGCCGGCAGAACGCCGGGAGGAAAAGGAGATTACCCTTCGAGCTGAAGAGCTGTTGGATATGGTAGGTTTAAAGGGAAAAAGTATGGAATATGCAGATAATCTGGCTTATGGAGAGCAGAGGAGGCTGGAGATTGCCAGGGCTCTGGCTTTAAATCCTAGCTTGCTATTGCTGGATGAGCCGGCAGCGGGCATGAACGCTTCGGAAAAGCTTAGCTTGATGAGCTTTATAAAAGAAATCAGGGATCATGAAAACCTTACTATCCTCTTGGTGGAACATGATATGAATGTGGTAATGAACATCTGTGAACAAATTGCAGTCTTGGATTATGGCCGCAAAATTGCGGACGGTCCTCCGGAAGAGGTCAAGAATGATCCCCGGGTTATTCAATCCTATCTGGGAGTTGAAGCATGAAGCCCAAAGGGGTGTACCTGGCTATAGCCCTGGCTATACTGTGTATGTCCACTGCTTCCATTCTGATTCGCTGGTGTAGTCTTCCTCCTTTGATGGTAGCCATGTACCGAGTGGTTTTCACTGCTGTTCTGGCCCTGCTCCTGGGGAGGAGACATTTTGTAGCGGGCTTAAAAAATACCTCAGGCCGGGATCTAATGTACATAGCCGGGGCCGGTTTTTTTCTGGCCCTGCATTTTACTTTCTGGATTACTTCCCTGGACTATACCAGTGTTTCCAGTTCGGTTTTATTTACAAATCTGCAGGTCATTTTTGTCCTCTTGTTTTCCTGCTTATTGTTGCAGGAAAAGATAAAGGTTAAGGCAGTGGCAGGCATTCTTATAGCCCTTTTAGGTAGCTCTTTTATAGCTGGGGGAGACTGGCATCAGGGCCGCTTGCTGGGAGACCTCTTGGCCTTGGCTAGTGGCCTATTTGTGGCAGTATATATCTTAGTGGGGCGCCGGGTAAGGGCTAGGGTAGAAGCCATGAGCTATACCGCCCTGGTTTCGGGGGCAGCTGGGTTGACCCTCCTCCTGGCCGCTTTGATCAGTGGGCAGGATTTTTTCGGCTATCCGGCCCAGGATTGGCTGCTGTTGGTCTTCATGGCCTTGGGACCTGGTATCGTCGGGCATGGAATAATAAATTGGGCCTTAAAATATATAAAGGCCCCTGTGGTAGCGGTATCCATTTTGGGGGAATCAGTAGGAGCCAGTATATTAGCCTATTTCATTTTCCAAGAATCCCTATTATGGTATCAATTAGCTGGTGGTTGCCTAATTCTAAGTGGCATTTATACTGCCGCGGTAAATGAATCGAGTTAAGAGCTGCAGGTTCTTAGGACTAAGGG
>CAZPSR010000085.1:0-9033 GCA_964589135.1 uncultured Syntrophomonas sp. | reverse complement strand
AGCTGCCCCTACCCCCATAATGGATGATGATACCACATGGGTAGTGCTTACCGGAGCTCCCAATAAACTGGCGGAATAAATAACCAGAGATGAAGTGAAATCTGCCGCAAAACCATTAATAGGTTCTATGCGGAAAATCTTTCCCCCCATGGTTTTAATTATCTTCCAACCCCCTATTGCGGTACCCAGCCCCATAGCTGCTGCACAAGATATTTTGACCCACAGGGGAACTTGAAAAACGGTAAGAAGACCGCCACCTACCAGTACCAACGTTATTATTCCCATAGATTTTTGGGCATCATTGGAACCATGAGCAAAAGAGGCCATACAAGCAGACACTATCTGCAGTTTGCGAAAGCTGTTGTTGATCTTGGAAGGGGCCGCTGGTTTGAAAACCCAAAATAGAATAGTCATTACCAGGCTACCCAATAAACCACCAATAATGGGAGCCAAAATTAATCCCACCATTATTTTTAAAAGCCCGTCCCAGAGAACAGCAGAAAAACCAAAACCGGCTATGACGGCTCCAGCTAGACCTCCAATCAGAGCATGGGAAGAACTGCTGGGAATACCAAAATACCAAGTAAACAGGTTCCAAAATATGGCTCCGATTAAGGCTGCAATAATAACCGCAGGAGTTACCATTTCAGGTGCCACTATATTCTTGCCGATGGTAGCGGCAACTGCAGTACCACTCAAAGCTCCTACAAAATTCAGACTGGCAGCAATCAAAATTGCATTACGGGGTGACAGGGCTTTGGTAGAAACTGAAGTGGCTATGGCATTGGCGGTATCATGAAATCCATTAATGAAATCAAAGATTAGAGCTAGAAATACTACCAGGGCTATTAAAGCTAGACTAAACATATTTTACTGCGATTCCCTTTATGATATTGCTGACGTTTTCACAATAATCTAGAGTAGTTTCCAAATGCTCATATATTTCCTTCCATTTTATGATGTCCACCACGTTATCAGTATTCTCGAAAAGAAGGGCAATTCCTGCCCGATACAGGTAGTCGCCCTCGTGTTCATAATTCCTTATTTTTTCACTGGCTTCCACTACTTCCTGGTGTAAATTCCTGATATCTGGCAACTTGGACACTGCGATCTTTATTTCCTCAGCTGCTTTTTCCAATACCTGGGCCAGTTTCAATATATATATTTCCTTGGGTCGCCCAGCTTTATAAATGACAATTTTCTCCATGGTACCCTGGGTATGATCCACTATGGAATTCAAACCTCGGGCTAATTGCAGTATATCCTCCCGATCAAAAGGGGTAACAAAGGAACTGTTAATCTGAACCATTACCTCAGACAAGATATGGTCTCCCCGTTCCTCAACCTGATTTATGGCCTCCAAGTTTTGGGAAGAATCCTTTCCCGGTTTTTCAATAAATTGCAGTAATAAATTGGCTGCTTCTGATATAGCATCAGCCAATTGATCAAAGTAAGTAAAAAATAGGTCATTACGTGGCTTTAGTTTAAAAACCACATTGACACCTCCTTATGTTATTACCCGTAGCAAGAATTAGAGTTTTGCATAATTCAACAAATCCAGCTGGTCATTGAGGAGCCCTGCGAAAAGTCTTTAAAATCTCCCTACAGGACTACAATGTGCTTTACAGCACTACCAAGGTGGCTTGACCTTGCCTGAAGGATGACCTTGCTGAAACAATTGACTAAAACAGGTAAAAAATGCTTATGCAAAATCCCTTACTTATTAAAATTATAACAATAATAATATTAAGGCTTTGTTAATAATCTGTTAACAAAGCCTTAAGCAATCGTAAACTGACGTCTAGCCCGATCTAGCAGATAGAAGGAACCGGTTATTAACAGGTATTCCTCTTTATCCAACAATTGAATCCCCAATCTCACTGCTTTTTCAATATCTTCCTGTTCATAGCAGGGGATTCCCGAAAATATTTTATTCCATTCCTCAGCTACCCTATTCCACTTAAGAGCCCGATCACTTTCGGGTCTGCTCACTATACAGCGGCTGGTATTCTCCCCCAAGTAAGCCAGAGCTTCCCTGGCATCCTTGTCATCCAGATAGCCGCAAAGCAAAATTTTCTTCCGGGCTCCCAGGATGCTGCTTAAGGATTCGGATAGGGCTCTGGCGGCCTGAGGATTATGCCCGGCATCAACGATTACCAGGGGATGCTGGCTTAGGATCTCCAGTCGCCCAGGAAACTTAAGCTGTTTTAAACTGTCCCGCAAAACCCGGGCAGGTAAAATAAAACCCAAGTCTTGTAACAAAATAATAGCCGCCAGGGATAAACGCAGGTTTTCCAATTGATAATCACCGGCCAGTCCAAACTGCACCTTATCTAGCTCCTGTCCCGCAAGATCAATCTGTATCTCCTGTCCCTCAATTCCTGGCCGCCCCACTGGGGTAATCTTAATAGTATCCAGATTAAAACAGGAGGCATTAAGGGACTTAGCTTGGGAGTAGATTATCTTCCTAGCCTCGTCCGGTATAGGGCCAACTACCACCGGTATTCCAGCTTTGATGATACCTGCCTTGTTTCGGGCAATATCTGCCAGGCTAGGACCCAAAACCTCAGTATGATCATAGCCAATGCTGCTGATTACTGATACCAGGGGAGTAATAACATTGGTGGAGTCATAGACTCCACCTAATCCAACTTCTATTACCGCCAAATCCACCTCTTTATCCTTAAAATACTGGAAGGCCAGGGCGGTCATTACCTCAAATTCAGTAGGATGCTCCTCTCCGGCCCTTTCCATAAGCTCTACCCGGCTTGCTATATCATCCAGATAAGCTTTAAACTGTGAGGCCTCTATTTCCTCACCATCAATGGTAAAGCGTTCGCTATAAGAATGCAGGTGCGGGGAGGAAAAACGCCCCACCCGGTAGCCAGCCCCACTGAGCAGGGAGGCAATCAGGTAGCTTACTGATCCTTTGCCATTAGTACCAGCCACATGTACCATTTTTAAGTTTTTTTCTGGGTTTCCCATGAGCTCCAGCAATTTGCTGATCCTGCTCAAACCCGGTTTACTGCCGAAGGCGCTGAGTTTTTGTAATTGCTCAGCTATTCTTCGCTGAATATTCGCAACCGTTGTAATATACCCTCTTTCTTGCTTTTAGCCTCTTGCACTTTAAATTGCTCTTTATCAATTACTTCCCGGGGGGCTTTACTCAAAAAGGACTGGTTCTTAAGCTTGGCTTCAGCCTTGCTCAGATCCGACTCTACGCTTTTCAACTCTTTATTAAGACGGGCTATTTCCTTTTCAATATCTATAACCCCTTCCAGGGGAACGTATATTTCCATACGGGAACTCACAGCCGAAACTGCCTGTTCCAGTTTGCTGTCTAGTTGCTCCAAGAGCTCGACTTGGCTCAGATTAGCCATTTGCAGCAGATAGGCCTGGTTGCTGGCAAATACCTGTCGTAAGACCCTATCAGGTATAATCAACCTAGCCTTAATCGGGGACCCGGGGGGTATGTTGAACTCTGACCTTATATTACGTATCATCCTAATAGAATTCATTATCTCCTTCATGTTTTCCACTACCATCGGCCATATCCGCTTTTGATCTGACTCTGGCCATTTATCCAGCATAATAGTCTCACTATGGCCAGGCAAGCTTTGATAAATTTCCTCAGTAATAAAAGGCATAAACGGATGCAGGATTCTCAAAATAGTCTGCAACACCTCATTCAGCAGGTTTTGCACCAATAACTTCTCCCGTTGATCCCGGGGGTTGAATAATCTGGGTTTGGCCAGTTCAATATACCAATCGCAGAATTCATCCCAGATGAATTCATACAGTTCCCGGGCTGCTTCCCCCAAATCATATTTTTGCAGACGCTCACTGATCTGGGGTACCAGCATATTTAGACGGGAAAGTATCCAGCGATCTGCCAATTGCAGTTCCTCATCCCTTACGGCAATGGGCTCATAATCCTTAAGGTTCATAAGAACAAAACGAGAAGCATTCCATATCTTATTGGCGAAGTTTCTGCTGTTTTCTACCTTCTCCCAGTTAAAGCGCACATCGTTGCCGGGAGTTACCCCGGTAATCATGGAAAACCGCAAGGTATCAGCCCCATAACGGTCAATCACCTCGATGGGATCAATACCATTACCCAGAGATTTACTCATTTTGCGGCCCTGACCATCCAGAATCAAACCATGAATGTTGACTTCATGGAAGGGCACCTGTCCGGTTTGTTCAATACCGGAGAAAATCATCCGGGCTACCCAGAAGAAGATAATATCCCTTCCGGTAACTAAAACACTGGTAGGATAGTAGTATTCCAGGTCCCTGGTAGTATCAGGCCATCCCAGGGTTGAGAAAGGCCACAAAGCGCTGCTGAACCAGGTATCCAAAACATCTTCATCCTGGACCAGCGTTTTGGACTCACAGGCCGGGCAGTCTTCAGGATCAACTCTGCTGCAGATTATTTCCCCACAGTCCTGGCAATACCAGACCGGAATTCTGTGTCCCCACCATAACTGCCGGGAAATACACCAATCTCGGATATTTTCCATCCAGCTTATGTAAATACGGGTAAAGCGTTCCGGAATAAACCTTATTTCCCCCTTCAATACTTTCTCTATAGCTGGTTCGGCCAGGGGCTTCATCTTCACAAACCATTGCATGGATATCATGGGTTCAATTATGGTGGCACAGCGCTGACAGTGACCAACTGCATGACTGTGCTCGCTAATCTCCAGCAGCAGCCCCATTTCGCTTAAATCCTCTACTATTTGGGCCCGGGCTTCCTCCCGGCTCATTCCCTGATATGGCCCGGCATTTTCGTTCATATTACCATTATTGTCCATTACTGCTATCTGCTCCAGACCATGCCTTAAGCCCATCTCAAAATCATTGATATCATGGGCTGGAGTAACCTTCACCGCTCCGGTACCAAATTCCTTATCTACATAACTATCTGCGAATATGGGAATCGGCCTATTCATTAAGGGCAACATTACCCTTTGCCCCAGCAAATGAGTGTACCTATCATCCTCAGGATGAACTGCCACTCCAGTATCACCCAGCATGGTCTCAGGCCTGGTGGTTGCAACCACCAGGAATTGATCAGAACCCATAAGGGGGTACTTGATATGCCATAAATGGCCTGAATGGCTTTCATGCTCCACTTCAATGTCTGAGATGGCAGTATGGCACTTGGGACACCAGTTGACCATATAATTGCCTCGATATATCAAGCCCTTTTCATAAAGGTTGACAAATACCTCCCTTACTGCTTGGGAACATCCATCATCCATGGTAAAGCGTTCCCGGCTCCAATCACAGGAAGAACCCAGTAGGCTAAGCTGGTCAGTTATAGTATTGCCATATAAATGCTTCCACTCCCAGACCTTATCCAAAAACTTTTCCCGTCCTAAATCATGTTTACTCAAACCTTGCTGGGCCAGGGATTCTTCTACCCGGGCCTGAGTAGCTATGCCGGCATGGTCGGTTCCTGGCAGCCACAGGGTATTATAGCCTTGCATACGGTGCCAGCGAGTCAGTATATCCTGGATGGTATTGTCCAGGGCATGACCCAAATGCAAAGCTCCGGTTACATTGGGAGGAGGCATTACAACAGAGAACATCTTTTGCTTGTCATCAGGTCTGGGCGTAAAGTAGCCCTGGCTCTTCCAGTATCCATACCACTTACTTTCCACTTGGGCCGGATCATACACTGTGGGCAGATTATTTAAGGTACCCATCAAGATTACCTCCTTACCATATCTATCCATAAAGTCGCAACAATCTTTTGCAGTTCACATTACAGTAATAGCCAATGTCTATCCGCCTTATACCTGCTCCCCTGCCAGCTTATTGGCCAGGCTTGGTACCAAGCAGCTCTGGCTGGAAATGTGGTTTTGGCGCTAAATATTAATCTTCAAGTCATTAGTAATTACTGCCTATTATACATCCTAAATTGTACTTAAATATAAGCGACTAATGCAAGTAATACCAAGAAATTCTGTATTTTGGATCCAAATTGTAGTAACCTTTATAATCAGAGAAACATTCTTTTAGGGGGAATACAGAATTGGCCAAAAAATTGAAATTGGGCCGCAATGATCCTTGTCCTTGCGGCAGTGGTAAGAAATACAAAAATTGCTGCCAAGCTTTGGAAGGCATAACCTCGGTATACGAAGACCCGTTTGCCCATTACAATCAGCTGGCTACCTCGGTCAAAATGAAACTGGAAGGTCATTTGGGCACTGAGGTAAAAAAATACCGCCAGGGGATTAAGTCCCGCTTTACCCGTTTTGCTGTTAAGAGGTCCATCCCTGAACCACATGAATCCATTTTCTCAGACTGGTTATGGTTCGACCTCAAGCATGAAGACGGTATGAAGATGGGAGAGCGGTATTTAGCTGAAAATGCAGCCCATATGGAAAGGGCCTTCTTGGAATGTACCCAGGCTTTTAATCAATCCTACCTATCGGTTTACAAATTAATCGGATCGGCAGGAACCACCTTGATCATACAGGATATTTTGCTGGGCACCGAGCAGCGGGTCTTAATAAAAGAACCCCTGCAAATCGAAGAGGCCGACCCGGAAATAATTATCTTAGGAAGAATAATCTCGCTGCCAGCAGCCAAGTTATTCTCTGGTATGGTTTTAATGCTGGAAAATAATCTTTTACAGGAAGAGTATATAAAGGAACACTTTAAGTATTGGCAGCAATTGAGCGGCCAGGATATACCTAAGTTGCTCAAAAATCATGGCGAAGTCCTCTATGGGATATTCGATCATGCCAGACAGAAGATGCTCTTAAACTTAAACGATATGCGGGTCTGGCTCCTACAGCAGGAAGAAAGAGATTTGCTCTTAAAGCGCTTGGAACAGAGTTCAGCTTATACCCTGCAGCATCAGACCTTGGGTTATTACTGGTTCAAGACTGAAGAAGAAGTAGCCGGTTATTCCCGCTTGATTGTTACTGATAAACTGCTCATGTCTGCTGCCGATGTGCTGGAGGATGTTTATAGACATTCCAGCCTTATTGAGTCCATATTCCCAGGCCATCCGGTACAGGTCATAAACAGCATGATCTTGTCAGCCCCGCCACCTCCGGAATACTCTGATTTGTGGTTTCTGGTGCTAAAAGACCGGGAATGTGAAAATTGGCTCAATACTCCCCTGGGGGATTTTGACGGTCAGACTCCAGAACAGCTGTTACAGCAAGAGGGAGGAGCGGAAAAGATCTTAGCTAAGTTGGATTCTTATCTGAACACTACGCTTATGGAGGCAGAAGAAGAAGTCTTGCAATATATTAAATTAAGATGTCTCAACCATTTAGCGGACGGCTGATGAATAATCTTTAGCCCGGCCTACCCAAAGCCGGGCTGATTAAGTATTCAATTCCTATCTGCCTTACTGTACCCGCTGTTCAAGCCTTATTCGGCTCCAGCTGATACTCCAATATTTCTTTTAGAGCGGCTTTTATCTCCTCTATTCCTTCCCCAGTCTCAGCGGAAAAGCACAGGGGAAACACATCCAAGGGCAGTTTTAATTCTTTTCTTATCACCGCCAAATTCTGGGACCTGGCTCCCCGGGATATTTTATCCGCCTTGGTGGCAACGATTAAAACCGGTATTTGATGATGACTAAGCCATTCCTTCATCATTATATCATCCTGGGAAGGGGGATGCCTTATATCCAGGATCTGCAAAACCCCCTTTAACTGCTGGCGCCGACTCAAATAGGATTCGATCATCTTACCCCACCCGGCTCTTTCCGCTTTGGATACCTTGGCATAACCATAGCCAGGAAGATCCACCATATACCATTGAGTATTTATCAGGTAATAATTTATGGTTCTGGTCTTGCCCGGAGTAGAGCTTGACTTGGCTAGCTTCTTACGATTGCTCAATTTATTGATCAAAGATGATTTGCCCACATTAGACCTGCCCACCAGAGCAATTTCCGATCGGTCACCATCCGGGAGTTGCTTAAGATCTACAAAAACCCCCTTAAATTCGGCCTGTTTTATTTTCATATCTTTTTCCAGCCTACCTTGTTTAATTTAAAGTCTTTTCTTTTTTTTCCAAGGCCATTTCCAGTACCTGATCCATATGGGAAACTAACTGAAATTGAACCTTCTTGCGCACCGCCGCCGGTATATCCTCAAGGTCCTTTTTATTATCTTCGGGCAATACTACCGTCTTAATCCCAGCCCTATGAGCTGCCAGGACTTTTTCCTTTACTCCCCCAATAGGAAGTACCCGACCCCGGAGAGTTATCTCACCGGTCATAGCTATATCACTGCGTACCGCTAGGCCAGCCATGGCCGAAGCCAAAGCGCTGGCAATGGTAATACCAGCTGAAGGACCATCTTTGGGAATGGCTCCTTCGGGCACATGCAGATGTATATCACTTTCATCCAGAGTGGTCTGAGATATACCTAATTGCTCAGCTCTGGATCTAACATAGGTTAAAGCAGCTCGGGCCGATTCTTTCATAACGTCACCCAGCTTCCCGGTTAAAATCAGCTTGCCCCCGCCTTTAAATAAGGCTACCTCAATGGCCAGTATATCACCACCGGTCTCAGTCCAAGCCAAGCCGGTTGCTACCCCAATCTGATTTTCACTTTCGGCTACCCCATAGCGGTAGCGTTCTTTGCCCAAATACTTGGCAACCATGGCGGCAGTCACATTAACCTGTATATTCCTATCCTCTACTACCTGCCGGGCTACCTTGCGGCACATGGAGGCAATTTCTCTTTCCAGGTTTCTCACCCCCGCTTCGCGGGTGTAATGGCGAATAATCTTTCGGATGGCACCTTCTGAAAAACTGATGTTTTTAGGTTTTAAGCCATGTTCTTTAATCTGCTTAGGTACTAAGTAACCTTTGGCAATATGAACTTTATCTTCTTCGGTATAACTGCTTATTTCAATAACTTCCATCCGGTCTAGCAAGGGCCGGGGAATACTGTAGACTGAATTAGCCGTAGTTATGAACATTACCTTGGAAAGATCAAAGGGTATTTCCAAGTAGTGATCACTAAAGGAAAAGTTTTGTTCCGGATCCAG
>CAZPSR010000084.1:0-9103 GCA_964589135.1 uncultured Syntrophomonas sp. | reverse complement strand
AATTAGCAAAATTTTTACAACACCGGACTTACCAAAGCTGAATAGTCAAAAGGCCCATTTCCCCTATTGCTGGGTCTCCTGCACCCAAACTATAAAAATACTTATGCTTTGCTGCTCACTATAGGAGGGTCTAATTACTCGGAGATGAAGCCTACCCTTAGTGCCGAGACTAAAGGAGATGTAAAAGGCCTGGTTCCAAGGGTGGTAGCACTGGGATTATAAACCTTAATAACCATAGCCCTTTAAATCAAGGGACCTATTCCTTGATCAGGATTAGTAATCAAGGAAAGGTCCATGATTTGCTAAGGGTCAGCTGTTCCCATGATTGTTCGCTGTGATTAGCGTGGTTTTACTTTGGTATGGGGATTAAGTTCCTCACTGCCATCCTTAACTATAAGATCGCCTACATTCAAACCTTTCTTTATTTCTACTCTATCGCCATCACTGAGACCGGTTTCAACCTCATTAAATACTATGCGCTGATCTTTAATAAGCATTACTTGGCCTTTACCTTCTCCCTGGGGGCGCACACTTTCAATGGGGATGGTGATCACATTATCCAGGTGTTTGGTTTCTATAGCTACTCTTACTTCGTAGCCGGGTTTGAGGTTGGCCCTATCACTCAGACTTATGATAATAGGTACCCGCCTTTGAATAACCCCCAGAGCAGACATCTTCTCTTCCGCCCGGGGATATATTTTTATTACCCTGCCGGACAAAACCTTATCTTCCAAAACAGGCGCTGTTATTGAGACTCTCTGCCCAACTTGAACTTGGGCTAGGTCGTCGCTGAGAATATCGGCTTTTATTTCCAAATCCTGCCCAAGGGCCAAGCTGGCTAAAAGCAGGCCAGGGGTAAGTGATTGTCCTGTTTTAACCGGTAGTTCAAGTACAACTCCCTGGATAGGACTGAAGACTTGCAACTCTTTTTCCAATTGCCGGAGCTTCTCCTGGGAGTCGTTTAAACCCCTAATCTGAGATTGCAGGGTATCCAGATAGGAATTGTGTTCACTCCAGGCTTCTTGAGCAGTATTGAGGGCTAAAACAGCCTGTTCGTATTCACTTTCACTGATAGCGCCCTGATGGAATAATTCCTTGCTTCGCCCAAGGTTGGCTGCGGCATCCTGATGTTGCAGTTCCAGCCGGTTGACTGCGGCAGCGGCGGCGGTGGCCTGAGCCTGGGCCTGAGCCAGGAGGGATCTGTTTTCGCTTAGCTCCAGCTGCAAACCAGGATTGTCCAGTTCCATAAGCAGGGTGTTGGCTTCTACCCTCTGACCGATTTCAACCTTAAGGCTCTTTACCTGGGCATTCTGGGTGGCATATAAATCATAGTCCTGGGCGGCCTGTACCACTGCGGTATCTTCCACCGTAATACTTATGGAGCCCTTTTGAGCCTGGATGCTGTCCAGCTCCATAGCCTTTTGATTCTGCCAAAACAACCCGGCCAAGATGGCAAGAGCTATGAGTCCTATAATATACCAGAGCTTTTTACCTTTCATGATTATATTCCCTCCCAAAGTCAATCTATATTTTTAGCTAGTTCTATTATATCCAGCTTTTTAAGGCCCAGGCTGGCCGCCCACTGCCCCAGGATTACAAAAACCAGCCCCCCCAGAATCGCCAGGAAATAGCTTTGAGGGTAGATCACTACTGGCAGATACCACATATCAAACTGGAGCGAAGCGAAATACAGATCTGCCAGGAGTTTGCCCAAAGGCAGGCCCAAGAAGAGGGCAGGAAGGGCCTGGGGAATCGTTTCCTTCCACATAAGACCGGCCAACTCTTGCCGGGTAAAGCCTATGGTCAAGAGAGAACCCAGTTCCCTCTTACGTTCATTAAAACTCATAATAGCTGTATTGTAAACAATGACCAGGCCCAGGATTACTGAAAACATAATCATAACCCCAACCATGTAAATCATGCTGTCCATCATACTCATAATATTATCCCTTTCTTTCTGCCGGCTAATTATGGAATTGATACCGATCATATCCGATAACTTTTGTTCTAGCTTATCAGCCTGCCCAGGCTCTACTTTCATCAGGGCCCCGGTAATGAGCTGGGATTCCTGCAGAATGCGGTTGGCTTGAGCCAGGGAGACATAAGATTCATTGCCAAATAGCTGGTAGTTGATAGCCAGAACTTTAAGCTGGGCAGAGCGGTTTGGGCCCAGACCCAAGAGGGTTACCAGCTCTACGCTATCACCTACCTCAAGGCCCAGTCTTTGTGCGGCTCGGCGGCTGATAATCATTCCTTCATCGGGAATCCCGATAAATGATCCATCTTCTCGGGTGGGTTGTTTGAGGGTACTGCTAGGGTGGATGCCAACTAGAACGTCTTCAACACTCTGGCCCTGGTAATGGACTCGCATGGGCAGGGAAAAATAGCCTTCAATGAGCTCCACCCCTTCCAAACGGGAGATATTTAGTAGTTCCGCTTCCTTAAGGGGCTGATTAAAGCTAAGCATATAGTCATAATTGGATTCCCGGTTAAAGTGCTGGTCCAGCAAGTAATCCACCGCATCATTGGTAAACATGGATAATATCAATAAGGCTACGGCGAAGCTTATGCCCAGGATGCTGACCAGCATGCGGAAGCGATTGCGGCTGATGGTGCGGAAAGCCATTTTCCAGGAGGAAGAGAGTCTAGTCCACAGCCAGTGCCAATTTTCTAAGAGGGAGTGACTGCTGGAAGTGGGGGCCTGGGGACGCATGGATTCAGCCGGGCTGATATTTAACACGGGGTGGGAAGCTGACAATCCGGCCAGAGCTCCAACTCCCAGGCTTAGTAAAATGCTGTTAAGAATAACCTGGTAATTAACTCCCCCAATAGCCCGAGGCAAGTTGAAAAACATGGCGAATAAATCTGAGAAGTAGGAGGCCATAAGTATTCCGATTCCTATGCCTAAGATGGCCCCCCCGGCACAGAGCAGGATGGCGTAAGAGCTGAAATGAAGTATAATCTGTCCGTTATCGAAGCCCAGGGCTTTCATAATGCCGATTTGGGTCTGTTGGGTTTTTATCATTCTACGCAGGATAACGAACTGTATTGCCGCTGCGATGGATAAAAAAACCAAAGGAAGAAAAGCGGATAGGGCTTCAAGTCCCTCCAGTTCTCCCTCCAAAGCAGCATGACTTAATTGATCATTACGGGGATAACTGGCCAGATTTCCATAAGGAGCCAGGATATCTTTAATGGACTGTACGGCATGATCCTGGTCCGCATCAGGAGCCAACTGAACCAGGATCTGGTTATACTGTCCCGGCAGGTCGAACAAGTGCTGGGCCTGGTTCAAGGGCAGCATCATAATGCCAAAGCTCTCATTGTCTGGCATCATATTGGCAGCATCTTTCATGATGTAGGTGAATTCAGGACCGGCACCGGTGCCTACTATCTTCACCGGATGTTTTCGCTTCTCGACTACTATATCTACCGTATCGCCAAAGGCCAGGCCATTGGCTTCAAAATAAGCAGAATTGAGTATAGCCTCAATGCCGCCACCGGCCGGATGAGGGGAAAAAAGGCGGCCTTCTATCAGCTCAATGCTGTTTACCATTTTATCCAAGGGCAGGGTATAGGAGGTAAGGCGGACTGTGGCGCGTTCCTGATCCTTTTTCAATACCGATACGTCCTTTTGAATGCGACCGGAGGCTAGGCTTACACCAGGCACTTTTTCCACCTGTTTGAGAATGGGTTCTGGGGCTCTGACTACATGAAAGTAATAGTCGGCAAAGTTATGCTCCTGGTAAAAGCTGTGCTGAGATTGGCTGAGATTGAAGAAGGCAGTAGTTATACCAATATATAGACAAATACCAACTGCAATGACTGCCGCTAGACCCAGAAACTGACCCAGGCTGCCTATAATTATATGCTGTAACCTCTTGTTAAGTATTTTCACTACCATTCAATCCTTTCGGGAGGCAGAGGAGCTTCATTTACCATAATTTCAGCGATCTCACCGCTGCGCATGCGCACCAGCCGATCAGCCATATTACCGATGGCAGTATTATGAGTTACTATTATGACTGTGCTGCCCATGGTCTCCCGAGTATTCTTCAGGAGCTGCAAAATAGTGATTCCGGTTTGATAGTCCAGGGCTCCGGTGGGCTCATCACATAATAGAAGGGTGGGATTCTTAACCATAGCTCGGGCGATGGAAACCCGCTGTTGTTCGCCCCCGCTGAGCTGGGAGGGGAAATGGTCCTGACGCTGGTCCAACCCCACCTGGGCCAACACCTCCCTGGCTGGCAAAGGATTATGAACCAGTCCGGCAGCCAGAGCCACATTTTCCCCAGCCGTTAAATCCGATACCAGATTATAGAACTGAAACACAAAACCAATTTCATGGCGGCGAAACTGGGTCAGCTCCCGGTCACTAGCCTGGCTCAGGCTGCGGTTTTTATAGATTATTTCTCCCTTGCTGGGTTTATCCATACCTCCAATCAGGTTCAACAGGGTGCTTTTGCCGGATCCACTGGGTCCCAGAATGACTAGAATTTCCCCGCGGTAAATATCCAAAGTGCTTTGCTTCAGGGCTTCTACTCTAACCTCACCCATAACGTAAGTTTTAGTAACATTTTTTAATTGCATTAATATGTCTTTATTCATAAGCAGATCCCTCTTGGTATTAGTCGATATTTTAAAGATGGCGGGTTCAGCAAGATTTTCCTCAATCTGTTTTCCTTAAACTAAAGGAATGATCCCACTGTTAGCTACTTTCTACAATAATGGCTTTTTCCCTGCCAGGGCAGGGTATGAACATTTAAACGAGGATTGGCCTAATTCTAAACCGATGAGCTGGAACTATCCTGTCCCGGTTGGGGCCTAGAGGCCGGGATGAAACGGGCGGTAACCAAGCTTAAGAAAGTCCCATTAAGCCAGCAGCAATAAATATTGCCTGATAGCCTAGACTGGTCCACAACAATCTGCCCAAGAAGGGGACGGTCATGGATACCCCCTACTGAAGAAAATGGGGAAGCTTAGAGATCAGAAGCGGTTGATGGCAACTAGGACTGGATCCCATAGGGGGCTAAAGGGTGGTGAGTAAGCCAGGTCCAGGTTGTATAAGTCATCTATTTTGCACCTGCTGGCTAAGGCAGCAGCAATGGTATCTATGCGCTTGCCGGCCCCGGAAAAGCCTACAATCTGCCCTCCCAATAGTTGTCGGCTGTCTGGAGATACGGTTAATTTGACCCAAATTAGTCCAGCATCAGGAAAATAAGGAACCCTGGTGCGGGATTTAATAGTCTGGCTTATATAAGGAATACCCAAATTTTGGCATTCTTGCTCCGATAAGCCGGTTCGGGAAACCTCCATATCCATAACTTTGCTTATGCCAGTACCCAAAATTCCTTGGAAAGTTGCGTTGCCGCCAGCGGCATTTTCTCCTGCCACCCTACCTTGTTTATTAGCGGTAGTGCCCAGGGGAAAATACGTTTCCTGAGCCGACACTAAATGCCAGACCGAAGCACAGTCTCCTGCTGCATAAATACCGGCTTGGTTGGTTTCCATTTTCTCATTCACTCGTATAGCTTGGGCCGCTCCCAGCTCTATACCGGCCTGGGCCGCGATTTCGCTGTTGGGGCTCACCCCCATGGAAAGGATAACTATGTCGGCGGGAAAAGTATGGGGACCTACTGCTATTTCCTTAACCCTATCACTGCCAGCAAAGCCGGTCAGGGCGTAGCCGGTCACCACCGGGATCCCCTGAGCTTCCAGGTAGCTCTTAACTATCTTGGCCAGGTCGGCATCCATATTGGGCAGGATTTGAGTAGCCTTGTCAATTACTCGTACCTGGCAGCCATGAGCCAGTAGGTTTTCCACCATCTCCAAGCCAATATAACCGGCGCCTACCACTGCTGCATGCTGGGGCTGATATTCGCTCAGATAAGCCTTGATAGCCTGACTATCCTGAATGTTACGCAAAGTAAAAATACCCTTTAATTCTATACCAGGTAAAGAAGGATAAATGGGCCGAGCGCCGGTGGCAATAATTAAGCGATCATATTCTTCGGTCCAGGTTTGCTGGGTTGACAGATCCTCTAAGTAGATTAGTTTTTTAGCACAATTTATCTTAAAGGCTCTGCTTCCGGTTATGACCTGGGTACCCTGCCGAGCAAAGTCTTCTACCGTTCGAACTATCAAGGTATTGTAATTTTTCACTAGATTTCCGATATAATAAGGTAGACCGCAAGAAGAATAAGAAATATATGAATTATCAGTAAATACCTTGATATCCAGTTGAGGATTTACCCGACGGGCCTTGGCAGCTGCACTCATACCGGCTGCTACTCCCCCAATTATTCGCAAACGTTTCAATGAAAGCCCCCCTCAATAATAATTTTTCACTCCATCTTTAAAGGTTTTCTCCTTTGAACCAGCATATTTTTCATTGCAGCAATAGTACAATAGGAAAAACAAAAGTTATAACCGAGTCTTGAGCTGAAACTATTAATGATCCTAACTTAATTATATATTAAACACTGCGGTTAATATTAGTATTGAAGTTAAAGAAGGGTATTTATGTATTCAATTATTTGTTGTCCTTGTTAATATTACTGAAAAATAGTACAATGCTCTATATTGTTAGGATAGATCTTAGTTGGGGATTCGGGCGAGGAGGGATTCAATTGGCTAAGATTAGATTGTATGCCGATAACTGTTGTGATCTGGAGCAGGATTTACTTCAAGAATTAGGAATAAGCTCCCTGGCTTTAAAAGTCAATATAAACGGCAAAAGCTACCGAGATCGGGTGGATTTATCTCCCAGCCAGTTCTATGAAATGATTAAGGAGCCAGGGGTTATGCCCACTACCTCTCAGATCAATCCAGCTGAATTTGAACAAGAATTCCGGAAAATTCTAGGGGAAGACGATAATGAAATAATTTATGTGGCTTTTTCCTCCGCTTTAAGTGGAACCTACCAATCGGCCTGCATGGCTAGGGATACGATAGACCCGGAACGTATTACGGTCATTGATTCCCAAAGTGCATCTTTAGGCTATGGCTTAACCTTGATCCGGGGGGCCCGGGCCGTTGTCCAGGGTTTGGCTAAAGAAGAGGTTATCCGGGAAATAATGGATAACATAAATAGAATGGAGCATGTTTTTGTTGTAGGAAACTTTGAAATGCTGAAAAGAGGCGGCAGAGTAAGTGCGGCCTCAGCATTTATTGGATCTTTGTTAAGTATTAAGGTTATTGCTGAAATGAAAGAGGGCAAGATTAACCCGGTAGAGAAAGTCAAGGGGCTGAAAAAAGCCAAAAAGAGGCTTTTGGAAATAATGACCGAGCGGGGTGATAATCTGTCCCAGCAGCTAATCGGAATAGGCCATTCCAATGATTATGAGGGAGCCCTGAAGATTAGGGATATGATAGCAGAACAATTTAGCTGTCAAAACTTTATCATAAGTGAAATCGGGGCGGTAATAGGAGCCCATGTGGGAGCCGGTACCTACCCGGTCTTCTTCCTGGGCAAATAGGTGATATCGGGACAGGTGGATGTCCCACCAGTCCCACCTGTTACTCCTGGGTTATTTCCTGGTAGAGTTGGATGTATTCGGTGATCATTCGTTCCCGGCTAAAGTTTTTTTCCACCCATTGGCGGCAGTACTGGCGACTTAGGCCTGGCAAGAGGGGCAGAACCTGGCAGGCTTGTTCCACTGAGTCCACTAAAAAGCCGCTTTTACCCTCATCTATTACTTCTGGCATGGAACCCTTGTTAAAAGCGATAACCGGGGTGCCGCAAGCCATAGCTTCTACCACGCTGAGGCCAAAGGGTTCATGAAAGTGAATGGGATGAATTAGAGCCAGGGCCTGGCCCATGAGTTGGTTGCGCTGGGTGGGATTGGCTACTCCATAGTAGATGATTCTTTCTCCATCGATAAAGGGTGCCACCTCATGATTGTAATAATCCCGGTCTTGAATGATGCCGGCCATAATCAGCTTAATACCTGATTTTAGGGCGATTTCTATGGCTTCAGCCGTTCCTTTGTCCTGGTGTATGCGGCCAAAATACAAGAGGTATTCGCCGGCTCTCTCCACAAATTCAAATTGCTTTAAATCAATGCCGTGGTAAATGGTTTTGGCATATTGTAATTCTCCGCTTCGATCCGCATTGCTTATTGATACATAATAATTATGGGAGTTGTATTCCTGATATACTGGTATTATTTTAGGGGAAGAAAAGCCATGGATGGTAGTTACCACTGGCGTTTTTACCAGTCGGGAGAATACCAGGGGCAGAAAATCATAGTTATTGTGAATAATATCGAATTTATCCGCTTGTTCGAATAAATGGGCAATATGCAGAGCTTCCCACACTTTGGGGTCCATTTCCGGATTTTCCTCGTAGGGGAAGGGACAGATGGATGATAAGCGGGCTTGAGTCACAGAGTCCCCGGTGGCGAATAGAGTTACCTCTAACCCCTGTTGGACCAGACCTTCAGCCAGCAGGGATACTACCAGTTCCCAGGGTCCGTAATTTTTGGGCGGGGTTCTCCAAGCGATAGGTGATAGTAGTGCGATTTTCATTTTTACTCGGCTCCTATAATTTTATTAAATACTGAAAAAACGGCCATTTATTAGCCCCAGTGAAAGACCCTGCTCCTCATTGCTCTTTATAAACGGCTCTCTGGTCGGCCAGCACTCTACAAATTATATTATTAGCTTATTCAGCAATAATATTACTTCCGAAAACCACCCCCCTATTAATAAGTGTTTTATATACAATTATGTTAGAATTAACAAAAAAGGGGTATTCAGATGCGGATTAGAGTCAGTGAGTTGATGAACACCCGGTTGCTTTTTTTACAATTCCGACAGAGTATTGCCGAAGCTGCTCGCCTTTTTGTGGAAAATGGAAATATGTCAGCCCTGCCCGTTCTCGATGATAATCAACAACTTATAGGATTTTTGAGCCAAAAGCAATTATTGGCGGCCCTGGCCCAGGGACTGTCTGCCGCTGATGGAATAGGGATGCTGGTTAATCCGGAATTCGCCCGCCTTTCCTCCAATGACTGGTTGCCCTTTAAGCTTAAGGAACAATTTGAATAGATAAGGTACAATAAATTGAGCAAATTTGAAAAAGCGTTCTAAAAGTATAGGA
>CAZPSR010000083.1:0-9169 GCA_964589135.1 uncultured Syntrophomonas sp. | reverse complement strand
TGGCCAGGGTTTTGCCCTTGTGCAGCTTCTTGCGGGCATTGGTAACAATCCCTTTGGCCACTAGCTGGTCCAGTCCGATAGGGAGCATTTCACTTATTACCCCCAGATCATGTTTTCCTTCCAGACCACCTACTACCGCCTCTGAAATACCACCCAGCCCCATCTGGATAGTGTCACCATCATTTATAAGTTCCAGTACATACTGTCCAATAGCCTTTTCAGTGTCTTTAGCTTCGCCTCTCTGACTGGCAGGAAGCGGGGTGGAGTTTTCTACCAAATAGTCAAATTCCGATATATGAAGCCAGTTATCCCCAAATACTATGGGCATTTCTTCATTGATTTCAGCAATCGCTATGCGCAAATTGCCTCGTTCCCTTCCTTCCCGTATAGCCCGGGGAGTATAGAAATTGGTCAATCCTAGATTAACAAAGCCTTTTTTATTTGGGGGAGTCACCATAACGATAAAAACATTTGCGGTTTCTGCGTATTTATCCCCCGCATCGGAGGTAGCCGCAGGGAGAAAATCAGAAAGTAAAGCCCGATGCATCTTGCGGATGGTTATCATGCCAAAAGCTGGCGCATGTTTAATTCGCCCATCGAGCTGAGCCATAAAAATGGGATCGTAAAGCTTACAAGGACGGAGTTGCACCGTGTCTGAGATTGTCACGTCCTCCAGTTCCTCGTGTCGATCTAAAATAGCATTATAGATAGCGGGGGAGCAAGCTCCTACACCTAAAGCAGTCACCACCATGTCTCCGGATTGCACCGTTTTGGCAGCGTCCTCAATAGAAACAACCTTCCTTTTATATTCCTCCTGCCAACTCATCTTACCCCTCCTTCACTTTTTCTGCTCTACCCTCAAACAGCATTTCGCTACAGTCTAGTTTATGCGGAGCTGAGTACCATAATAACCATTAAATGCTACAAATAACTCAGGGTCAGACCCTGAGTTATTTGCCTCCCTGGCTCACATATTCTCAATCGATTAGGGCAAAATACAGCACAGGTGATATACCAGAAAACCAAGCAATGAGAAGGAGGGCATTAAGACTATGTACTCTTCTTATCATCCTATCGAGGGTGGTTACGATATACCTATGCGGGTGGTTGGAGCCAACATTCCCTATGAATGGTTAATATATATAATCATGCTGATCCCCATCGGTATATTTGTTTATGGAGCTTATAGACGGATACGAATTTGGAGGCTGGGCCGAGGGGAGCAACATAGGACGGATCGCCCCCAAGTCAGGCTATGGTCATTAATAGTTAATACCCTGGGACAAAGACAGGTTATCCGCAAGCCTGCAGTGGGCTGGATGCACTTTCTCCTGTTCTGGGGATTTGTTTTTTTGCTTTTAGCTACTGCAGCCTGGGCTATGTGGAGTAAGATCAACTTCCCGCCTATGGTGGGGAATACCTATATTATTGCCTCGGCTATTGCCGATATTACAGGGTTTTTGGCCATGATTGGCATTCTGGTGCTGGCCCTAACCCGCTACCTGGTCAAACCCGATCGTTTGAATGATAGCCGCCCCCTGGATGCCTGGATTCTCTTTTTGATTTTTAGTATTTTATTTACCGGTTATCTTATTGAAGGAGCCCGCATTGCCGCTCAGATTAAGCAATCAACTATGATGAGTCAGATTTTATATGAAAAAAGCGCTTCCCCGATTGGGTGGATATTTGCCGCTTTGTTCAACAATACCCAGGTGGCCAGTATTCTGCTCTGGCATCGCTATCTCTGGTGGTTTCATATGCTTATTGCTTTTATCTTTATCGCTGCCGTACCCTTTACCAAACTATGGCACATTTTCACCGGTATGATTGCTTATTATGTAAGGGATTTAGAACCTTCTCATGTCCGCATGGTCTATAACATGGAAGCAGCTGAAAGTTTTGGGGTGGAGAATATCGAGGAATTTGGCTGGAAGGACCTGATGGACCTGGATGCTTGTATTCGCTGTGGTCGATGCCAGGAAGCCTGTCCCGCTTACAATACCGGAAAGCTATTAAATCCTAAAATTACTGTGGTCCAGGCGATGAAACAGCATCTGGATAATAAAGCAGCATATCTCTTGCCATCAAGCCCGGACCCAGATGAAGATGAAAATGTGGCCTTCACAGAGGATAGCAATGCTGTAATTTCCGGAGCTCATGATGCATCATTAATCTATGAGGTAGTGACTCCTGAAGTATTGTGGGCCTGCACCAATTGCCGGGGCTGTGTCTACCATTGCCCCATGTTCATCGAACATATTGATAAAATCACTGATATGCGGCGCAATCTGGTTATGTGGCAAGGGGATATGCCGGGAGAAGCCCAGAGTGCTTTTACCAATATGGAAAGAAACTATAACCCCTGGGGGGTTGGTTGGGCTTCCCGGGCTGATTGGCTGCAAGAGCGGGGTATCCGCGATCTGGTCCAGCTGTTGCCAGAGGATGGCCAGGAATTCGAATACCTGTTTTATGGCGGATGTGCAGTTGCCTTCGATGAGCGTTTTAAGCGGGTAGGGGAGGCGTTGGTGAAAATCCTCCATACTGCAGGGGTCAGCTTCAGCTATCTGGGTACTGAAGAACAATGTTGTGGTGATTCAGCTCGCCGACTGGGCAATGAATATCTGTACCAGACCCTGGCGGCTCATAATATTGAGACCTTTAATAGCTATGGGGTGAAAAAAATAATCTGTATCTGCCCCCATGGATATAATGTGATAAAAAACGAGTACCCACAAATGGAGGGAATATATGAAGTTTATCACTACACGGAAATACTTCAAAAATTGCTGGCCGAAGGAAAGTTGAAAACCGATAGCTCTGAAGCAATTCGTTTAAGCTATCATGATTCCTGTTTCCTGGGCCGGCATAACTATATCTACCAGCAGCCCCGGGATATACTGGAACAAGCCGGGGGCCAGATAAGCCCCCTGGATACCTCCCGGCAATTCGGATTTTGCTGTGGCGCTGGCGGGGGCCGGATGTGGCTGGAGGAAAAAGCGGCAGAGGGCTGTAAGCGGATCAATGAAGCCCGGGCCGAACAATTGATGAAAGCAGAACCACAAATGATTGCCACCAACTGTCCCTTCTGCCTGACCATGATCTCCGATGGGGTGAAAGCCACAGAGCAGGATGAATCAGTACAGGTAATGGATGTAGCTGAGATATTATTAAGTCGTCTGAAACAGTAAAAAGCCAGGTCTACCATTACCATCCAAATTGTATGGCATTGGACAAGACTCATTTGATATGCTGCCAGGTCTAAGCTTTAGTCCATTGGCTGTTTGGAAACCAGCAGGGTCCGGGGCAGACCAAGAATATTAAGGAGTTTCGTCAAGCAATACTTTGAACCAATACAAAATATTATTATCCCCATTACCCCAGTCTGCGGATAGAATGAAGATGTATTCTCCAGTTTTTTCAGGCAGTAAGATGGTATTCTGATTAATCGGGTATGAAGAAAAAGTGCCATTTTGGTTTAATATTTGCATTTGAAATACCGGTTGGTTTAAGCCCGGCACTTCATCGGCCATAAAGCATAATTCTGCACCTGCTTCTACCGGGTTGGTAGGCATCTGCTCAAGATGTTCTTCATTCATCCCGAACATAGTATTGCCAATCACCCCACCGGGTTCCCCGGTAAAATTGGAATCACCCCGAATCCAGGACAATTGTTTATCACCATAGAGGATCTCCAATTTTGGCCAGGTGGATGGATATCCAAAAGATTCCCCCAGGGCCGTTTTCTTATAGGCGGATATCCCATTTAAATCCATGTATTCCTTTTTAGCATCCATTAGTTTTTGCAGATATGGACTGCTACTGCCGGTGCTGTTTTTCAATAAGGCCTTTACCACTCCCGGTCCTAAATCCTGATAGATTAAAGGCTGAGTTAATATAATGTGCTTATTATCTATGGTTAAAAACAGATCAGTAAAGGGTAGGGTACCATTGGCAAGTTCTTGTTCTTCCCATTTATCCCTGGATTCATTATAGTAGGTAAGGATTCCATTGTTTCCTTCATAGTTGATCACATAATTAAGGTCTCCTGTTCCTTCTTTAAGCGTAATTTTATCATGCCAATAGAGATCTCCATTGTGAAATAGAAATTCTCTGCGCTCTACCTGTAAGTCATCCTGATGGTATTTTTGCTCCTTAATCCTAGCCATTTTTAACTGTAAAACCCTGCCTGGTTTTTCAATCCCCTTTTGAAGGTACACTTTGCTGGGATCAGAAAGCTTGCCAAGGTAAAATGTTTCTATTTTATTGGAAATAGCTCTGGGAAACAATTCAGGTTCTAGGGCAGCAGCTATCAGGCCCATTAGAATTAGGGCGGTGACCATTACTGCCATCGATTTTCTCATTATGTATCACTCATTTCAGACTTTAATAACAAATACGGTTTTGGATAATCTTTCTTACATAAGCCGCTATTATATAAACTATTTCAGGGCGCTTTAATAGCAAATACGAGCATAATTTTTCTTACATAACAAGAAGGTCAATATGATTGCTTTTAATTATGGTGGAAAGCAAACGAGGGTATGGATACCCTCGTTTGGATTGATCCTATTTTTTGCTTTTCCATCTTTTATAAACTTGGTCAGGGAGGGGCATATAAAAGTCAATAGCGCCGGAGGGATTGTCAATGGGCCTGATCTCGTCATCGCTTGGTGAACCCTGCCCTGCTTTTTTCCCGCCTTTCATTATTATATCACCTCCTGATTAAGATTCTCTTAGTATCTTGCCCGCTGATTGATTTTTATCTCTGGAAATGTCAGGGGAAGTAATCTGGACTGCTCATCGGGAAGGAGAAAAAAGGCCTAAACTGAGATTATCTGTAAATAAATACAAGTTACAACTACTTTAGGATATAATTACCTTAGGTAATTAATTAGAATTATTATCTTTTAGGGGTTATTACCTGGTGGAAGGTCACCTTTTTGCTACGTTTTTTGGATTTTATATTCTTCCTCCTCTTTTAGAATCTGCTATTTACTTAAGTCTTCATTTTTTCTCCCAGGTCATTATCAAAATTATACTTGACCGGGCCGTTTCAACTTTTTAATCGTGTATGGTGCATAACTGGTTTCATTCTTAATTCAGCTTCATCTCAGCCCTTTTGAGCTTAAAGCCGGTAAACTCAATTATGACTTTAAGAGCGATACTTTCCTATAATGCAAAACCCTTAATTGGGTACTTTCTAGTACATAAAAAAAGGAGGCAAGAAATGTCTGCATGGGAAATGCTTGAGTATTTGTTTGATCAAATCCCTTATATGGCGGCAATTATGGTTAATAAGGATGGCAAGGTAATCTTCATTAATGAAACCTATTTACGCATTTTAAAACTAAGCAAAAATCAGGTGGTTGGAAAACATATTGCAACAATAACTCCCAACAGCCGCACCCTGATCGTCCTAAAAACGGGCAAAGCCGAGGTAGGCTATAACTGGATTGTCAATGATCAGCACTTGATTGCGACTTCTCTCCCGATATATGAACAAAAACACTTAATTGGCAGCTTTGCCTACAGTATTTTTTTAAATATCTGGGATGCTAAAGACTTAGTAGAAGATCTGCTGTCAGAACTTAATATGTACAAAAGTCAGGTAAATAGTTTACTTAAATCCAAATATGATTTTGATAGTATTATCGGTGAAGATCAGAAAGTGAAGGAATTAAAATCCCTTGCGGCCCAAATAGCCCATCATGCAAATACTACAGTTATGATAACCGGAGAAAGCGGAACCGGAAAAGAGCTCTTTGCTCATGCCATACACAATTCCAGCAGCCGTTCTTCTTTTCCTTTCGTTCGGGTAAACTGTGCCGCAATTCCAGAAAATTTGCTGGAAGCTGAGCTTTTTGGCTATGAGAAAGGTGCATTCACCGGGGCCAATAAAGAGGGGAAACTGGGCAAATTCGAACTAGCCAACGGGGGCACAGTTTTTTTGGATGAGATTGGGGAAATGCCCCTGAGTATGCAGAGCAAGTTACTTATTGTTCTGCAAGAGCAGGTAATAGAAAGGCTGGGAGGAATTCAGCCGATAAAAGTAATAGCAGCCACCAATCGCGATCTGTCTCAAATGGTGCAAGAGGGAATTTTTCGTGAGGATTTATTCTATAGACTAAATGTTTTCAATATAATAGTACCGGCCCTGCGCAATCATAAAAAAGATATTCCTCTCTTGGTAGAGCATTTTATTGATAAATTAAATATCAGGTTAAATACTCGCATATCGGGCATTAACCAGGATGGCTTAGATTATCTCTATGAATACCATTGGCCAGGTAATATCCGGGAACTGGAGAATGTTATGGAAAGGGCTTTAATCCTGGCTGATATGGAAAAAAGCAGAGAGCTAAAGCGGAAACACTTTAATTTATTCGATTATGATAGGCCTGATCTATTATCTGATGGACAGCCCTTCGAAGGTTTAAAAACCATGATAGAAGAATACGAAAAAAATGCTCTTATGAGGATCCTGGAGAAAACCGATTTCGATAAAAAACAGACCGCAGCTTATCTTAATATAGACTTATCCTCATTGTATAGAAAAATGAGAAAGCATAAAATCCTTAAATAGCTTTACTCACCAATACTAATCAAAGGTATTTTAGCATTATTGCTAATATGCCTTTTAATTTTGCCAATGCTTATGAGCTGTCTAAATGCATTTTCTGGATCCCTTTTGGTAATAACGCTAAATAATAAAAACAGTAAATTATTAATATGGTAAAAGCCCGACAATTAGGGGCCTTTGCTAACTAAAACAATGGCATAATTTTTGCATTAACCACTCTAATAGGGAGGTGAAACTATTAGTATTGATTAGATTATTGATTTCCGGAAAGTGGCTGTTCTAAAGGTTTGATTATGCAAAAAGGCAGTTGATTATATGGAAAAATACTTTTTTGATAAGCAAAAAAGCAATAAACAAAATAAATTGCTATCTCTTAAAGAAGCTATAGATACTATTAATGATGGTGATGTGCTTTTTTTAGGATCTTTTGTTGATACTCGCAGACCTATGGCTGCTGCGTATGAGATAGTTCGGCAGGCGAAGCAAGGATTAATTCTCCTGGCAGAATGTTCTTTAGCTGAAGATATTCTGGTAGGAAGTGGATGTGCTGTGGCTTGGCGCGGCTGCTATACCGGGATGGCCACCTTTGGGTTATCACCAGCTACTCTGCGAAAAATTGAGGCAAGAGAGTTCTTTCCAGATGAAATAGGACATATTGATATCATTTTGGGAGGCATGGCCGCTATGGTTGGCAGTCCTTTTGTGGCCACTCCTGCTACCTTGGGCAGTGATGTAGTAAATGAAAACTACAGCAGGAATGATTATCTAAAAGATGCCGCAGGCAATCCGGAAATGATTCCCAACAAAAAATTTGTACTAATGGAAGATCCCTTTTACGGCAAAGGCATAATAAAACTGCAGCCAGCTATGCCTGCCGATGTGGCCATTATTCATGTTCAACAGGCCGGTGAAAAAGGAACCGCTAGAATTGCCGGCAGTCTAGGATTTGATCATTATTTTATTCATGGCGCTCGTAGAGTAATACTTACCGCAGAGCAGGTGGTTCCAGAAGAATACTTGCGGCGTGACCCTAATCGAAACCAGATTCCCTGTACTGCTGTTGACATGGTGGTAGAGATGCCATGGGGCGGACATCCTAGTCAGGTTCAAGATTTCTATGAAATAGATATTCCCTTTATAAAAGACTATGTATCATCAGCGAAAACCGCCGAGGGGTTTGCTAACTGGATAGAGAAATGGGTGTTTGATCTTGATTCCCGGGAAAAATATCTGGATAAACTGGGAGCAGGCAGACTACAACGGTTAAGAACCATACCCCCTTATGGATATCGTCAGAGATTGAGATGATTAACAAGGATTAGCAAAGGAGGACAGCTATGAAAAGTAAAGTGGTAAGCCTCCAAGAGGCAATACAGGAGATTCAGGATGGAGATTGTATTTTTTTCGGTGGCATAGTTGAGGATAGACGGCCCATAGCAGCAGTCTGTGAAATGATCCGGCAGCAGAAGAAAAACCTGGTACTCTTGGGAACCTGCTCTATTCCTGGAGATTTACTGGCCGGCGGCAATTGTTTAGGGGCCTATCGGGGCTGTTATACATCAAATGGAGCCTTTGGCATATCGCCTAATATGAAAAGGTTGAGTGAATCAGGCCTGATGGTGGTTGACGATATTGGTCATCTCGACTTGAGCCTGGGATTAATGGCCGCAATGGCAGGAGCCCCCTTTATTGCTACCAAAACCTGTTTAGGAACCGATGTGCTTAATCCCGAATATGACAACCTGGGTAAAGCCAGGGCCATAGCAAGAGATACCAGCACCTTACCAGAAAAAAAATATCAACTTATGGAAGATCCCTTTTTTAACATGGGATTGGTTCAATTGTATCCTGCCATTCATTGTGATGTTTGTGTTTGTCATGTCCAACAGGCGGGAGAAGAAGGGACTGTTCGTATAGACGGCAGTTTAACCTTTGATCATTATGCGGTTCATGCCGCCAAAAAGGTTATTGTTACTGCGGAACAAGTGGTACCAGAAGAGTACCTGCGGCGTGATCCTAATCGCAACCAAATTCCATGCACTTCAGTGGATATGGTGGTGGAAGTCCCATGGGGAGGTCATCCAGGGCAGGTTTATAATTTCTATGACATGGATATACCTTTTATAAAAGAATATGCTCAGGAATGCGCAACCCAAGAAGGATTTGCCAAATGGGCTGATAAATGGGTTTTTGATGCCAAAGGTCATGAAGGCTATCTAGAGAAACTTGGTGCTACCCGCTTGGAGAGACTCCGAAGTATTCCCCCTTATGGATATAAACCGAGAAGACAAGGAGGGATATAAAATGGCTGATAAATATGCTAAGATCGGTGACTATACTGCTACAGAAGCGATGGTTATAAATGCGGCCCGGTTCCTAAAAAAATTTGATGGCCAAAAAGGGTTGATTGGAACCGGATTGCCCCTGGTGGCAACCCAATTGGCCAAAATGCTTTATTGTCCTAATATGATTATTTTCGTGGAAACTGGCCAGGCTGACGCCAACCCCGAGGAATTACCGATTTCCATTATGGATAGCCGCTTAACCTACGGCTCTTCGTGGCAGATGGGAGATCCGGAAGGACTGTTT
>CAZPSR010000082.1:0-9277 GCA_964589135.1 uncultured Syntrophomonas sp. | reverse complement strand
TCCTAGATGACCAAGAAGACAGCTACCAATTCACTATTAATAATGGGGAAAAATCCCTAGAGTGCTCTTTGCGGATAAAAGAGCTTCTAAAAGCGGCCAAGCTCAAGGAAGACTCCATGATTCTGTTTACCTTTGACTATGAATCCAATGACTACGAATCCAACCCGGATAGCAAAGGTCTTATGCCGGTTAGAAACGACTTATATTTCTTTCGCGATCTAATTGGTGAGAGTGATTCCTGGATGCAGGTCAAGGAATTGGGGAGGAAAGCAGCCAAAGTAAATTCTAATATATTGATTGTTGGGGAAAGCGGAACCGGCAAAGAACTATTAACCCAGGCTATCCATCAAGCCAGCCGCCGCGGGGGGCCCTTGATACCCATAAATTGCGGGGCTATACCCAAGGAATTGCTGCAGAGTGAGTTTTTTGGATATGAGGAGGGAGCCTTTACCGGAGCCAAAAAAGGCGGTGCTATTGGTAAATTTGAAATGGCTGATAAAGGCACGGTATTTTTGGATGAGATCGGAGAGATGCCTGTAGATATGCAGGTAAGCCTGTTAAGATTCCTACAGGACCGGATGGTTATCCGGGTCGGGGGAAACAAGGGCAAAAGAGTGGACATAAGGATTATAGCGGCCACCAACCGTAATCTGGAGGAAGCCGTTAATAAAGGTGCATTTCGGGAAGATCTATATTACCGCCTTAATGTTATCAATATCAAGCTGCCTCCCCTCCGGAGTCGCAAAGAAGATATCCCTCTCTTGGTAGACCGCTTTATTAAAGAACTGCTGGGCAGTGATAGTGGAGGCCTAAAGCACATCAGCAAGGAAACCATGGCCATATTGCAACGCTATAATTGGCCGGGTAATGTTAGGGAACTGCGCAATGTTATAGAACATGGGGTAGTATTTGCAGAAGGCAAAACCATAACCTCCGAATGTTTGCCCCAGCGTTTTTTCCAGATTAGATTGCTGGATAAACCCAATGACTTAAGGAATCAGGAACTGCGCATCATTAACAAGGTTCTGGAAGAACATAACGGTAATATATCCAAGACAGCTCGAGCCCTGGGAATAACCCGCAGTACCCTATATAGGAAAATCGAACAAATGAAAATTTTATCCAGCAACTAACAGCCTTTAAATTCAGGTTTGCGTTTTTCCAAAAAGGCGGCTACTCCTTCATGGAAATCGTGAGTACTCCAACATTGGACCTGCCCTCCGGCTTCCATGCTGGCAATAGCTGCAAAATCATTATTGGCACAGGAGCGCAAAATTTGTTTGGCGTATTTTAATGCGACGGTAGGTCCTGCTGCCAGCTTATCTGCCATAGCATAAACCGTAGGGTAAAGATCATCGTGAGGTACCACCTGGTTGAATATGCCCAAATCCAGGCAGTCTGCAGCGTTCAATACTTTTCCGTTATATAGTATTTCTGCAGTACGGTGATGCCCTAATTTTTGAAATAGAAAATAGGAGGTGCCACCATCAGGTAGGAGAGCGATATTTATAAAATTAGCTGCGAATTTGGCTCTCTCAGAGGCGATAATAATATCTGCCGCCAAACTTCTACCAGTAGCAACTCCTGCAATAACCCCATTTGCTGCAACAATAACCGGTATGGGCAAATCATAAAATCGTTTATTTTGAATGTAGGCCCGTTCGAAAATTCTCCGGGCTTCACTGACCTTATCCAGGGATTTTAGCATTCTGATATCTCCTCCCCCGGATAGGGCTGCCCCTTTTCCTGTCCATACTATTACCTTGATATCATCTCTTTTCTCGATCTCTGCCAAGGCCACATTAAAAGCATCGGCTGTTTCTTCATTAAGGGCATTAAATACTTCAGGGCGGTTTAAGGTAATGGTAGCCACTCCATTTTCTTTAATGTTCAGCAAAATTGGTCCGTCCAGTATCGTTTTTCCTATTTCCATCCTAAATATCTCCTTTAAATTTTTTTACCTTTCAGTCAAGTTCATACTACTTTGTCGTGTTCATCTGTCCGAGGCAGAATCATAATCACTCAAGGCCGGGAAATAAATGGTTCTGAAGGGCCTGAACCGGCCCTTCAGAACTAACCTGGGAGCTATTTGACTCTCTGCCAAACCGCAGCGGCCCCCATTCCCATTCCTATACACATTGATTCAACAATATATTCTACCTCAGAATAATCAGGATCTGCAAATAAAGCGGTAATATCAGTAGCAATTCTGGCTCCGGTGCAAGCCAGAGGGTGGCCTATGGATATACCCGAACCCCATACATTGACCCGGTCCATGGGGAGCTTCAAGGCATCATGACAGCAGTAATAGGCCTGGGAGGCAAAGGCCTCATTTACTTCCCATAATCCAATCTGATCCACAGTTAAGCCAGCTCTTTGCAGAGCCACGGGAATGGCTACAGCCGGACCGATACCCATTATGGTAGGATCTACTCCTACTACCGCTGAACTGATCAGCTTCATCCGAGGTTTTACTCCCAAAGTCTTGCAGCCTTCTGCAGTAGCTAATACTAAACCAGCCGCAGCATCATTAATCTGGCTGGAATTGCCGGCAGTAACCGTAGCCTTATCATCCTGCATAAATACCGTAGGCATTTTAGCTAATCCCTCGATAGTGGTGTCCCGGCGCAAACCCTGGTCCTGCCAGACCACCATTTCTACGTCATCAGTAATACCTTCCTCAATTCTTTTTTGGGCCAGCCCTTCAGGTGCAGTGTACAGGGCTTCCGGGGTAAGTTCTGAAGTTCTGAAGCTCCTGGCCGGAACCTTACACTTAATCGGCACTATCACGTCTTTAGTCTTACCCAGGCCTCCGTTGGCATCCTGGGCCTTTGCGCACTTCATATGGCTTTCATAAGCGAATTGATCCTGAATTTCCCGACTGATATTAAACTTGCGGGCTACCTGTTCAGCGGTCCAACCCATAGCCGGGGACATAGGATCATAATACTTGGCTCTTTCTGGGTTCGGGTCAGAACCGGCACCCATCGGAATATGGCTCATACTCTGGGCTCCACCTGCAATTGATACCTCACCTGACCATCCTGCAAGCATGGTAGCAGTAGCGGTAACCAGGGCAGTGAGACTAGAAGCACAAAATCTATCAACGGTCATGCCGGGAACATCATAGCTACCACCAGATAGCAGCCAGGCATTGCGTCCAATATTTCCCCCTTGCTCTTTAAAAGCATTGGCGGTAGCGGACCAATATACATCCCCTACTATCTTTTGTTTTTCCTTATCTTCGTCTAGCCCAATTCTTCTGCGTAAATCCCTGATAACCATAGCCGACAGGTCATCTGCCCGAACATTGGTAAACCAGGATTGTTTTCCAGCTCTGGCAACCGCAGTGCGGGCTGCCTCAACCACAAATACTTCTTTCATACTACTTCTTTCCTCCTATTAGAATAATGTCGGGTCAATGCCCAGATTGTTGCCTTCTGCATTTTATATATAGTAGCCTTTATAGCCTACCTCCTTTCGTTAAAAAACCTCGCTAAAACTCTGGTCCCCCTTTAAAGCTATCAAATGCAAAAATGATACCAACCTCTGTTAGTCCTGATTATCTGCAAGCCAGTTTCCTAGATGTATTTTTTTTATTCAGCTAATGTATTTTATTAGAACACGATGAGGGGTAGCAAAAATGCAAAATATTCTGATTGCTCTTATGAGGATTGCCTAATTGATTTCTTCGTAATATTAGCCAAGTATTTCAGCAATGTCATTCTGATCAACGCCGAAGCTGCCTTAATAGTCTGTCTACCAATAAGGGTTAGGGATACTGGCATTGTTTTTGCATCCCCTGGGTCAAGAGTCCCGACTAAAAGCTAATAAACAAAAAGGGGGGAGCAAACAATAGCGATATTCGCTTTTAAATAAGATGGCAGGGTCCAGATGAATCAAAAATCTTGAAATTAAGGAGGATATAATAATGTCAGCAAATTTTGCCTATGCCAACACCAGAGACCTGGAATTCATCTTACAGGAGTGGCTTCCCAGCGAAGATATTTTCAACTATCCTCGTTTTGTCGATTATTACTCTAAAGATGATATTAAATCAGTTTTGAGCCCCATACTGAAAATGTGTAAAGAAGTTATAGAACCCACCAATGAAGATGGAGACAAAAACCCAGTTAAATTTGAAAATGGAAAAGTAACCCTGCCCAGGTCCTTTGGGCCTCTTTTCCATTCACTGCAGGAGCAAGGCTGGGGTACTTCCAATATCGATCGCTCCGAAGACGCAGTATTTTTGCCTCAGATTCTTTTTTCTGCCGTGTGGGAAATGATAGCGGCGGCTAACCCTGCCTTTGCCCCCTATATCGCTTTAACCAGTGGGGCTGCCAACTTGATTCAAAGCTTTGCTCCGGACCAAATAAAAGAACGCTTTCTCCCCAAAATGATGGATGGCACCTGGGCGGGGACCATGTGCTTAAGCGAACCAACTGCCGGGTCCGATGTGGGAGATATTATGTCCCGGGCTTATCCTACCGATGACCCGCAGATTTTTAAGATAAAAGGAAATAAAATATTTATTACCGGGGGGGATAATGATTTTACTGAAAACATCATCCACCTGTTTTTGGCCCGGGTAGAAGGTGCCAGGGAAGGAACCAAAGGCATATCCCTTTTCATAGTCCCTAAATACTGGGTTAATGAAGATGGCAGTTTAGGAGCCCTGAATGATGTTCAAACTACCGGGGTGGAACATAAACTGGGGCAGGCGGGATCATGTACCGCAGCCCTGTCATTTGGGGAAGAAAATGAGTGTCGCGGTTTCCTCCTGGGGGTCAATCCCCTTGATAATGATGGCAAAGGTGAAGGGATGGGCCAGATGTTCCAGATGATGAATGGAGCCCGTATGCAAACTGGACAGGCAGCCCGCTCTTGTCTGGCCAATGCCTATTATAACGCTCGGGACTATGCCAAAGACCGAGTTCAGGGAAGGGCCTTGACTAACCCTAAAGGCGGTCGGGTAAACATCATTAGCCATGAAGACATTAAAAGAACCCTTTTAATGCTTAAAGCGCACCTGGAAGCCATGAGAGCCATGATGTTTAAAGTCAGCTTTGCTTTCGACGTGCGGGAGCATGATCCTGACCCGGCTAAGAGAGCCCAGGCCAACGATTTAATCGAGGTGGCTACCCCCTTGTGCAAAGCTTATCCCTCAGATGAAGCCTGGTGGCTGATTGGTGAGGCCATTCAGGTCTATGGAGGTTATGGGTACTGTGAAGAGTATCCGGTAGCCCAGATTGCCCGAGATGTAAAGATTTACGCTATTTGGGAAGGAACCAACTTCATTCAATCCCTGGATCTGGTAGGACGCAAATGGACTATGAATAAAGGCCTTACCTTTGGAAGCTTCATTAAAGAAATGAACGATTTTTACGAGAACAATAAGGGTGCAGAAGGCTTCCAAAAGGAATTTGAAAACCTGGGCCGGGCTTTAATGGCCTATAAGACCATCCAGAAAACCATAATGAGCTATATGGGTCAGAAAAAGTTTAGTATGATGCCCCTCAATTCCCATCGTATCCTGACCGCCACCTCCCAGTTGTTCTGTGGCCGTTGTATCCTGGACCAGGCCCTGCTGGCTGATCAAAAAATCCGGGAGCTGGGTAAAGATCATTATGACTACAATTTCTATGCAGGTAAAGTAGCTGCTGCCAGGTATTACCTGCGCAACGTGGTACCAAATGTTTGGGCGGTAGCTGATCTGGTTTTGGATGGAGATACATCTGCCCTGGATATTCCAGTGGAGGCATTTGATTATTAGACAATAAACGCTAAGACGGGTGTGCCTCCCCCTTTTACACCCGTCTTCCCTTTCTCCCTGTCTTTCCCCCCGAAAAATATAGTAATCATTTAAGCTGAAAAGTGATAGAATGGACTTCAAATAAGAGATGCAACTGCTTGTTATCATACTGGATGCATATAATAAGTTATCGATCCCGGACTGGCTCTGACCAGGATTTTCGTTAATATATTAGCAGCAAGATTTGGACTGCAGGAGTGAATAAGAATTGCTTAGATTAAAGGTCGTTTCTGGAATAATGGGCAGGGTATTGATTATCCTGGGTCTAGCCATGGCTACCAGTGCCCTGTGCTCACTTATTTATGGTGAGGAAATCTTTGAACAGCTTTTGTGGTCTACCTTGATAACTATAACTACTGGCCTGATTTTTGGTTTTCGTTCCGGCAAAACCGAAGAACTCAATTATAAAGAGGGGTTTGCTATCGTAGGCATCGGCTGGATAGTGGCCTCTCTCGTCAGCTCCTTGCCTTTTGCCCTCAGTGGTTATTTCCCCTCCTACTTTGCGGCTCTTTTTGAAACCGTCTCCGGTATTACTACTACTGGAGCAACGGTACTTAGTGATGTTGAAGTTCTGCCCCGGGGCTTGCTGTTTTGGCGCAGCCTCACCCAATGGCTGGGCGGTATGGGTATAATGGTTTTATTCATTGCCTTGATTCAGGTTATTGGGGTGCGGGCCAACCAGATTTACCGGGCTGAAATTCCTGGAGGGGCAGTAGCTGGTAAAGTGACCCCCAAGGCTCGGGACACCGCCAGGAATTTCTGGAAAGCTTACATCGGGCTGAGCATTGTGCTCCTGTTCTTGTTGTGGGCAGAAGGGATGAGCCTTTTTGATGCCTTTTGCCATACCTTTAGCACCATGGCCACAGGAGGATTTTCCACCTGGAATGATAGTATTGCCCATTATGGCAGTCCAGCAATAGAGTGGACCATAATAGCATTTATGTTTCTGGCCGGAACCAATTTCTCTTTGCATTATCTGGCCCTGGTAAAAAAGGACCTGGGCATTTATTTTCGCAACCGGGAATGGAGATTTTACTTGATGCTGCTTGTGGTATTCTCCCTCTTGGTGTTTATTAACTTGAATCACCTGCCCTTGGGGGAATACCGGATAAGAGATACCTTGTTCCAGGTCATATCAAACCTAACTACTACTGGTTTTGCTACTGATGATTACCTGCAGTGGAACCTGGCTACCCAGGCCATACTCATAATCATGTTATTTATTGGGGCTAGCGTTGGCTCTACTTCTGGAGGTATAAAGGCTGGCCGGCTACTGATCATGTTGGAGCGAGCCAGGATCGAGTTGAGAAAAATAGTTCATCCTAGGGCCGTAATATCCCAGCGTCTGGATCAAAGTGCCATCAGCGACGGTATAATCATAAATATACTACTATACTTCTTCCTTTATATAGTCCTGGTCTTAATTGGCATGGCCTTCTTGGCTGGTTTGGGCCTGGATTTAATTACCAGTTTTACCGCTGCTGCCAGCTGCATGGGCAATGTAGGTCCTGCCTTTGGGGATGTTGGTCCCCTTTTTAACTATGGATTTATTCCCGATGCCGGCAAATTCATCTTAACCCTATTGATGCTATTGGGAAGACTGGAAATATTCCCGCTGTTAGTTTTGTTATATCCCCAGTTCTGGAAGAAGTAAGAGAAAATGGTTCCAAGAAATTTGCTCCTAAAGGGTAAAAGGTGGTATAATACTCTTTGATTTAAAAGACGGCGGTCGCAGCCTACCCGCCTAAACAAAACAAGGAGGATTGCTAAATGCAAGAGGCAGAAAAACCCCAGTTATCAGTATTGTTTCTCATTATCACCAGTATTTTTGTAAGCTGTTTACTCATTACCAACATTTCTGCAGGCAGGCTAATTGAATTTATGGGCCTTCCTTTAACCGCCGATCTGTTTCTTTTTCCCATTACCTATATTTTTGGAGATATCCTAACAGAAGTTTATGGATTTAAGAAAGCCCGTCTGACTATTTGGATAGGTTTTGCCGCCAACCTCTTGATGGCCCTTTTCTTCATTTTCATTATTCGTTTGCCTTATCCAGAGTTCTGGGAATTCCATGATGCTTACAATACCGTCTTGGGTTTTACCCCTAGGCTGGTTCTGGCATCTTTAGCTGCCTATTTTGTGGGAGAATTCTCTAACTCCATGATTCTCTCCCGGATGAAGATTTGGACTGGGGGACGCTGGCTATGGACCCGGACCATAGGATCCACTCTGGTGGGTCAGGGTTTGGACACCCTGGTTTTCATGGCCATCGCCTTTGGGGGTAGCTATGCCCTGCCGGTGTTTATGACCATGGTTTTGGGACAGTATCTGTGGAAGGTAGGATATGAAATACTGGCTACCCCACTAACCTATGCTTTGGTAGGCTGGCTAAAGCGCAAAGAAGGCCAGGACCCCTTTGATCATGGAGTCAGCTATAATCCCTTTCGCCTCTCCTAAGGCCCTTTTGGGGCACCCCCCATGCTCTAAAAGGCCCTAGCGATAGATCAAACCTCCCCTAATTACTTGAGAATAGAATCAACTAACTGCACCCAAAAATCCTTATCTGCTCTATCTGACTACAACGCTATTTCCATTCGAAATCCAATTGCGATAATAATAAGAAGAACGATCAAAGCGTATCTGCCGCTTTTTCAAATGCTGTATAATGTACCCTTCCAAGGAAGTAGCCTTAATCTTTCTAAACCCTTCTACCCATCCTAAGCTGAGTAATAAAAAGTACTCACCCCGGTAGTTAATTCTAATTTTATTATTGACTTGATGACACATCAGGGCATTGTCTCCATCAAAAAGGTTCTGATTTATTAGTTTTACTATATACCTGACATAATTTGCAGTTGGGGCATGTTTTCTATAAACCGCATCCGCATAATGCATACCACCATTGGCTCGATAAAATGATTCACTGGTCTCCAGCACTTTTCCACCTCCAGATAAAGAATCTTTTTCTCACCAAATCACTAATACCAAAAATAACAATTACTAATCAATCCATATTATACCAAATTCCCATATGTATTATCGGTCGAATTATGTGAAAACAATTAGGACCCAATCAAAGGTCAATAGCCATGAAACCCGAATAAATAGGAACATATACCCAAATAGCAGTCACCATAATAACAAATCTCTCGACATCACTGCCTGTAAATGTCAAATTAGCATGTAATGGAAGGAATTCCTGGATCAATAGTCCAGGTTTAAGGGCAAGTGATGTCAACAGCCAGGGGGTTTTCCTATACTTTCTCATACTAAAGCCCGGCCGGCCTTTGGCCTTGTGTTAAGGGGAATAGCACCAGGACCATGGTCATATTATACGGCCTAAGTCTAAAATCCAGGTAATATATAAAAGCAGGCTCATTAAGGCTCAGTTACCGGCAGGGAAGCACCATATTTTGGCGAATTCATATTAAAAGGATTGGAATGGGGAGAAATAATGGGTAAGTA
>CAZPSR010000081.1:0-9427 GCA_964589135.1 uncultured Syntrophomonas sp. | reverse complement strand
CAGCACAAGCTATTAAGCAATTAAAGCAACTGGGCGTAAAAGAAGTAATAATGTTAAGCGGTGACGATACTAAAGCCGCAGCCAGGGTAGGAGCGGAAATAGGAGTGGAGCAGATATATGCCCAACTACTTCCTCAGGATAAGGTTGCAAAAATGGCAGAATTCAAAAGTAGCATTCCTTCCCAACAGGGGCAGCTAGTCTTTGTTGGAGATGGGATAAACGATGCTCCAGTCTTGGCCCAATCGGACATTGGGGTGGCTATGGGGGCCTTAGGATCAGATGCAGCTATTGAAGCGGCTGATGTGGTGATAATGGATGATCACCTGTCCAAGCTGCCTGGGGCGATTAAGGTTGCCCGTTTTACCCGAAAAATCATCAGACAAAACATTGGCTTAACCTTGGCCATTAAATTCGCCGTGGTCATTTTGGGTTTATTGGGAATGGCCACCATGTGGGAGGCAGTTTTTGCCGATGTGGGTGCGGCCTTGCTGGCAATATTGAATTCAGTCCGAACTCTGGGAGTGGGTAAAGAAATAGCAGCATAAGAACCGGGGCTGGCAGCAGTTAAATAATTGGGTCTTGGGCACATTTAAGGTTAAGGAGGGCCGATTATAGCCCTCCTTATAGCCTATTCCTAGTTGCAGCGAATAAATAATTAGCTTTCTCATTCATCCCCAAGCATTTTTTGCCTTAAGAATTCGGTGAAGAATCTTTAGGCAGGGGTTTGGGGCTGCCAGTTGCGTAGTTCTTTAAACAAGACTAAGGCGGTAATTATCATCGCAGATAGATCCGATGCCGGGGAAGAGAGCCAAATGCCATTTAGCCCCAGGAAGTAAGGGAATACCAGCAGCATGGGAATGAGTAAAATAACCTGGCGCAGTATGTTTAGCAACATAGAGGTAAAACCCTTACCAATGGCCTGGAAAAAATTAGCGCCTATAATCTGAAAACCAATTACGGGCAGGCACAATAAGAATATCCTTAAGCCCGGAATGCCCATATCAAGCAGTTCCGGCTCTGAGGTAAAAGATTTCATAATGGGTCCTGCTCCCAACTGAACAATTAAAAAGCCCAGGGAAACGATGAAGGTGGCATATAATAAAGCCAGTTTAAGCGATGCTTTAACCCGGGTATATTTTCTGGCTCCGTAGTTAAATCCAGCTATGGGCTGCAGTCCCTGGCTGATGCCTACCACCGGCATAAGAGTAAACATGGTAATGGTATAAATAATGCCAAAGGCCCCAATGGCTGGGTCACCTCCATATTGGGCCAGGCCTTGATTGTATAGAATAACTATCAAACTGGAGACCAACTGCATGGCAAAAGGAGCCACGCCAATGCTCATAATAGCCATTATGATGGAAAGATTGGGACGCATATTCTCCCAGTGCAGTTTGACTATACTGGAGGGGCTCAGGAAATGGCGAAAAGCCAGGGTAGCGGCTATAGCCTGGGAGATGACGGTAGCCACAGCTGTGCCCGGCATGCCCCACCGGAATAAATAGACAAAAACAAAATCCAAGGCCACATTCATACCAGCATTTATGAGCATGATATTCATGGCAATTCTGGGATTACCTTCGGAACGAATGATGGCACTCAAACCAAAGCTTATATATTGGAAAACTGAACCCCACAAAATAATGGTAATAAACTGATGTCCGTAAGGTAGAGTATTGGCACTGGCTCCGAAAGCAATTAAAATTTCATCCAGCCAGTATAATAATACTCCGCTTACTATAATGGCTATTATTAACAAAAGGGATAGGGCATTGCCCAAAATCTTCTGGGCTGCTTCAGCTTGGTTCTGGCCCAGGCGGATAGAAATCAGGGCTCCGGACCCTATGCCTACCAGCATACCGAAAGCAGTAATGATTAAGGAAATCGGCATGGTGACTGACAAACCTGAAATGGCATCAGCTCCTACCACATTACCAATAAACAATCGATTTATTATAATATAAGAGGAGTTGGCCAACATTCCGATAATGGCTGGCAAGGAGAATTGCCATAAAAGCTGGTTTATTTTGTTCTCCCCAAGTTGAAGGGCTCTTTCATCCATGCTTTATATTCCTACCTCAATCAAATGCAAAATCTTAGACAAGGGATTACTAAATCTGATTCCCTTCAAAAACCTCCGCAGGGAATCAAACGTTCTGTAAACTTAAATGAAAATTGAGGACCTGCCATCCCCTTTGGTACAATGTTTTTGCGACAAAACAAATGGCTAAAGGCACAGTTGAAATTGTACCATTAATAAAGGGATTAATACAGAATATTTAACTTGAGTTTTCATTTCCCTTATGGTTAAATAGCTTGATTATAGCTGCTTTTTTAAATTTTAGCTCCAGGATATGCTATTATTATCTGGGAGTTATTTGGCCCAGATAGATTAGGAAGTGATGATTGTGAATAATGAAAACGTTCATTTTTTGGAAGTTGACAGCAAACAGCTGATTTTAGTGGGCACTGCTCATGTTTCATCCAAGAGTGTGGAAGAGGTTAAACAGGTAATCGAGGATCAGCGACCGGACACAGTATGTATTGAGCTATGTGAGGCGCGCTACCTTAATCTGACCGACAACGAACGCTGGAAAAACACCAATATTACTCAAGTCATAAAAGATGGTAAGGCTATGTTGCTCTTGGTCAACCTGATTTTATCTTCCTATCAGAAGAAGCTGGCTGATCAGTTTAATATCAAACCTGGACAGGAAATGATGCAGGGGATGGCTTCGGCTGAAGAGGTGGGGGCCGAGCTTTGCTTGGCTGACCGTGATCTGCAGACAACCATGATGCGTTTGTGGAGAAGTATCGGATTCTGGTCCAAGCTCAAATTATTCTTTCAGCTGCTCTTAAGTATGTTTCTCGATGAGGAAATGAGTGAAGAGGAACTGGAAAAAATGAAGCAGAGTGACCTGCTGAGTGCAGCCCTGGAAGATATGTCAGTATCTTTCCCGGAGATAAAATCCATCTTAATAGATGAAAGGGATCAGTATCTGGCTCAAAAAATCAAAACAGCCCCGGGGAATAAGGTAGTTGCCGTATTAGGCGCAGGTCATATACCCGGAGTAAAGCAAGAGCTATTGGGGAACCATGACCTTGAAGCCCTATCCCAAATCCCGCCTGCTTCGCCCTGGAGTAAAGGGTTGGGCTGGGGTATACCCATATTGATATTGCTTTTAATTGCATCTACCTTTTCTGTTGATAGAGGTGCCGGAATGGATCAGATGGCTGCCTGGATAATTTGGAATGGTTCACTGGCAGCACTAGGGGCCCTAGTTGCCTTTGCTCATCCTTTATCCATACTAACCGCCATGGTAGCATCACCGATAACTTCATTGAATCCCCTTTTAGCAGCCGGTTGGTTTGCCGGTTTAACCGAAGCCATTATTAAAAAACCACTGGTACAGGATTTTGAAAACATGGCCCAGGAAATTAACTCCATCAAAGGATTTTGGACCAATAAAGTAACCCATATCCTCTTGGTAGTTGCCCTGTCCAATATAGGTAGCAGCCTGGGAGCTATGTTGGGAGGGCTAGAAGTCATAAGACATTTCATTAATACCTTCATAAGTTAACTTTTGGGCCTGGCCCCTAAGTTAACTTACCGAGTAATTAAAAACGGAGGCTGATTATGAAGAAGACATTTGTTACTCTGGATCAATTAAAGAAGATTACCGAAGAACATCCTACCCCATTTCATCTTTATGATGAGAAGGGAATTAGGGAGAATGCTCGCAGCTTACATGAGGCCTTTGCCTGGAACCCTGGATTCAAAGAGTATTTTGCGGTCAAAGCTACCCCAAATCCAAGCTTAATGAGGATACTAAGAGAGGAAGGATGCGGGGTTGACTGTTCATCATATACCGAACTTATGCTCTCCGATGCCCTTGGTTTTAATGGAGAAGAAATAATGTTTTCCTCTAATGTCACCCCACCGGAAGATTTTATTCTGGCTAGCAAACTCAATGCTATCATAAACCTGGATGATATAACCCACATTGAATTTTTGGAGCATTTGGTGGGCATACCAGAAACTATAAGTTGTCGCTTTAACCCAGGCGGGGATTTTAGCATTAATAATGCTATTATGGATACCCCAGGCGAAGCTAAGTATGGTTTTACCCGTTCCCAGTTAAGTGAAGGATTTAAACTGCTCCAGGCCAAAGGAGTCAAAGGTTTTGGTTTACATGCCTTCTTAGCCAGCAATACCACCGACAATCAGTATTATCCGACCCTGGCCAGAATCCTGTTCCAAACTGCGGTAGAACTAAAAGAGGAAACCGGGGCTAATATCACTTTTATTAATTTTTCGGGTGGGATCGGCATACCTTACCTGCCAGAGCATTCCCCAGCTGACATATATGCTATTGCTAATGATATACGCCAGGTCTATGAGGAAGTATTGATTCCTGCTGGCATGGGTGAGGTAGCCCTTTTTACTGAATTGGGCCGCTTTATGACCGGACCTTATGGCTGTCTGGTAGCTACTGCGGTCCACCAAAAGCATATCTATAAAGATTATATAGGCTTGGATGCCTGTGCCGCCAATCTCATGCGTCCGGCCATGTATGGAGCCTATCATCATATTACCGTAATGGGGAAGGAAGATCAGCCACTTAATCATAAATATGATATTACCGGGGGCTTATGTGAGAATAACGATAAATTCGCTATCGACCGCATGTTGCCTAAAATTGATATGGGGGATTTAATAGTCATTCACGATACAGGAGCCCACGGTTATGCTATGGGTTATAACTATAATGGCAAACTACGTTCAGCAGAACTGCTATTAAAAGAAGACGGATCGGTCCAATTGATACGACGGGCCGAAACACCAGCTGACTATTTTGCCACCTTTGATTTTGATGATCAACTAATGGGCCAGTTTATCAGCAAGTACCCAGATATTATGAAATAAGTAAAAATATAATGAAATTTTAGCAGGAATTTTGCTTGACTGTGTCGAAAACCGGACAATAAGGTTTACAGTCAATTGATTCTTTGGGTCCATTAACGGTGCCCATTGGCTTTCAATCGAGAAAACACATGAACGGCAGAACTATAATTTGACTGTACAGAAAACCGTACAGAAGACCGTACAGAAGGACTCCAAGCACATTTTTCGTATTATCCCAACAGGTAAAGTGTCAACGACGATGCAGATATTTATCAATAAGGCCATAGGTGTGAAGGAGTGAATAAAATGCCGAATAGAAGCGCTAATCGTTTGAGAGGAGCATTACCTAAATTTTCTGAATATTTAAAAAAATGGGCTGGTGAGATTCCTGATAATGAGGCCTTGATTTTCGAGGATCAGAACCTAACGTATAGGGAATTTTACCAGGCTTCCCAGCAACTGGCCAAATTTATGTTATCCAAGGGGATTCGGAAAGGGGATCGCATTGGGTATATAACCATTGGAAGGCCTGAATTCTTTGTTCTGTATATGGCGGCTTCTATGACCGGAGCCATAATCGCAGGAATGAACGTCCGCAATACCGCTCCAGAGATGGAGTATATAATTAATAATTGCCAGCCCGAATATATTTTGTGTCAGTACAATCTGGGAGACATCAATTATCAGGAACGTTTGGGTCAGGCCCTACCAAATTGTCCATCACTTAAAGAAGTTTGGGTGGTAGATGGCAAGCCGGAACTACCCAATTCCCTATCATACCAGGAAATAATGCAAGGTGACTATTCATCTTATGATCAAACTTTGCAGGAGAGAGAAGCTCAGGTTGGTCCTGATGATGGTTTGATCATAGTATATACCTCAGGCACCACGGGTAAACCCAAAGGAGCCTTGCTAACCCACCGCAATGTGATATCTATGTCTCTGGTACAAAAAGATGAATTTCATTTGCCTGATGGCATGCAAAGAGGTGAATATGTTCTGACTTCATCTCCGGTTAATCATGTCAGTGGCGCTACCCAATATGGGGCTACCCCTATCATTGCCGGCTGTGCACTGGTATTAACCGGACCCTTTGATGCCAAAAGAGGAATGGAGCTGTTAGCAAAATACCATCCTCCTATGAAATCAGGGGTTCCTGCCATGTGGGCCATGACTTTTGCCCTCCCTAACTTTAAAGACTATGATACCTCCTGTATACGATTCTGCCAGATCGGAGGGGCTCCCGCACCCCGAGATATACTGGCTAAAATAAAAGAACTAACCCCCTATGTATGTAATCCCATGGGAATGACCGAGACCTCAGGGCTGAGCACCTATTCCGACCCTGGAGCCAGCATAGAAAATCTTAATTTAACCGTAGGCAAATGTGCTCCAGAATGGGAACTAAAGATTGTCGATGGAAACCGCCAGGAAGTGTCCTTAGGCACTACAGGGGAAATAGCCTATCGAGGTCCCAATGTTTTTAAAGAATATTATAATATGCCTGAAGCAACTGCCGCTGCTTTTGATGAAGAGGGGTGGTTTTATTCAGGTGATGTTGGATTTTTGGATGAAAACGGAGACTTGCGTTTGGTAGGACGCTTAAAAGATATGTACATTACCGGGGGATATAATGTATATCCAGCTGAAATCGAGGAACAGATCTCCAGATATCCTGGGGTTATGCTGGTTTCGGTAGTGTCCGAGCCCCATCAGATAATGGGTGAAGTTGGAAGAGCCTATGTAGTTCCCCAGCCCGGGGTTAGCCTGGATAGTAAAGCCATACAGGAGTATCTAAAAGATTATCTGGCTGATTATAAAATACCTCGAAAATATGTATTTCGATCTGGCCTTCCCATGACTCCCCTGGGTAAAATCGAAAAAAATAAACTGCGCGAGGAAGTAGAAAAAGAATTTTCCGATCTAGCAGAGATTTGATCAGGTAATAAGTAAGGCCTGGAAGTCCTGGGCTATCTGCAGCATTTTGCTTAAACACTTGGAAGCGTTTGGTTCTATTGGGGGGTAGACCTTTTTAATACCAGCTTAAGATCATCCTGCTGATGGGCCCATAAAAGATCAGGGCAGAGATAGCACTTTAGCATGAGGATTCATTTTGACTCGCTTTATCAGAAAGAATTCGGAGTAGACTTAATTAACTGGTTTCTTCAGAAAGGCAGGTGAGCATATTTAAGAATAAGCCAGGGATGATCCTTAAGCCATTGTCATCCTGGAGCAGGAGGGTTAAAGTTGCTATTTTTAGTTGTACTGTAGGAAGAGGACTCCAATCACATAAGTTGTACTTTGAACGAAGCAGACGATGTAATAAAGAATTAGCTAGAATGTAGTTGAATTTTAAGGGTATTTGTGAAGGAGTGAATATTAATGACATTTAAACCTATGGAAAGAATCTGGGAAAAGAACTATCAAGGCGATTATCTCTTAGGCAAGGACGTACATTACGGTCGCGATCCCTTAGTGCAAAGGTTGATTTACAACGCTTATATTTTCCGGGAAAAAACTTCAATTATCTATTACGGTACTGAGTTTACCTGGACTGAGCTTAAAGACATGGTACTGAAAGTAGCGGGCGGATTAAAACGCCTGGGAGTTAAAAAAGGTGATCGGGTATACCTGGGTATGCAGAACTGCCCTCAGTTCGTATTCAGCTATTTTGCCATTCATGCCCTGGGAGCAGTAGTAGTTCCAGGCAGTCCCATGTTCAAAAAAGGTGAACTACACTATGCTCTTAGCGATAGCGGATCGAAAGTGGCAATTTTGGAAGATGATCTTTATCCCATTTATGAGAGCATTACAGATGAGCTTCCTGAACTGGAGAAAGTAGTAGTAATATCATTGGCAGAATACCTACCTGAAGAACCCACTCTTCCAGTTCCGCCAGATCTGTTGGTTGCTCCTCCTGAATGTCCGGGGGCTATCAAATGGAAAGATTTCGTTGATGGTGAGCCATTGGACAAATTAGAACCGTTAGACCCGGAAGACCTGGCCCAGCTCCAATACACCTCAGGTACCACAGGCTTTCCCAAAGGAGCTATGCTGGTTCACCGGAACATACTCGCCAAATCTACTTCCTATTCCTATAACGCCAACGGCACTCCCAGTGACGTTAGCTTAACTGCTTTACCCCTTTTCCATATTACCGGTATGATGGGCTCTATGATAAAAGCTATATGGTGCGGCAGTACCATCTGCATTATTGCCCGTTTTGATCCTCTGACCGCCCTTAAGGCAGTGGACAAATACAAGGTTACCGGTTTTGGTGCTGTTACTACCATGAATATTGCCTTGATCAACCATCCTGATTCAGATAAATACGATTTGAGTTCTTGGACTCTGGCCTGGATGGGAGGCGCTCCACTGCCTGAATCGGTTCAGGAGAAGTATCTTAAGAGGGGTATCCAGTTGGCTGAAGGCTACGGCATGAGTGAAACCATGTCAACCGTTTGCCAGACCATACCCAGATGGATTAAACCCGGATCGGTTGGATTACCTTTTTCGGGAGTGGATTTGCGTATCGTAAATCCGGAAACCCTGGAAGATGTACCAATGGGTGAAGAAGGTGAATTATGGGTTTGTCATGATAGTGTTGGAGTCGGCTATTGGAACAAGCCGGAGGACACTGCCGAATCTTTCCCGGCTCCGGGTTGGGTAAGGACCGGTGACATAGCCAAAATTGATGAGGACGGATTTATTTGGCTTTGCGGTAGACTGAAAGAGATGATTAAGACTTCAGGATTCAGTGTATTCCCAGCCGAGGTAGAGGAATACATGTATAAGCACCCAGCTATCTTTGAATGCGCGGTGGTCGGTACCCCTCATGAATACCGGGGTGAAGACGTTAAAGCCTTTGTGGTGCTGAAACCGGAGTATGCAGGAAAAGTCACCGAACAGGAACTGGTGGACTGGGCTAGAGAGCAGATGTCGGTATACAAATATCCACGAACCATTGAGTTCAGGGATGCTCTACCCAAGACCGGAACTGGCAAAATCCTGCGCCGGGAATTAAAAGCAGAAGAAATGGCTAAAGCGGCCAAATAAGACCTGCTGATAACTAATGGGAGCAAAATTTGCTTTCAGCCAAGCCTAAAGACAAGTCAAGGCCAGTGTTTCTTGGACACTGGCCTTTATCTATTCTCTAAATATAAATGGCAGGGGAGAGAGGCCTCGAACCCCCAGCCCCTGGTTTTGGAGACCAGTGCTCTGCCAATTGAGCTACTCCCCTGCGTTTATGACAAGATATCAGACCTTGTCAGCAAAATAAATTCTAGCACAAATTTGTTAACGTATCAAGGACTTTATTTATTCATCCCCATACCTTTAGCAGGGCAAATGATAATAAGAGCAAAAAGCCAGTAGCCCAGTCAATTTCCCTAGCTTATCCTCCCAAATGTTTTTCCTGCTCTTATAACAATAAAGATAAAGAGTATAACTAGAACGAAAATAAAACGCTGCGAGTTTTAATGCTTTGGAATATAATCTATAATAATCCTATAGATGGCATAA
>CAZPSR010000080.1:0-9429 GCA_964589135.1 uncultured Syntrophomonas sp. | reverse complement strand
CCAAAAATTTTAGAAGGTATATTGCCTAATTTAGAGAATAAACTCTATAATATAAGTGGTCTGACCACCAGGACACTTAGCAACTAGGAATTTAGGTCAGCAAATATATTCTTGGTGACAGAAGTATTGAAGGAATTCTGCTTTCATTGAAAGCTCCAGATAATATGTACCTCTGGCAACACCAGTGAAGAATGGAGGAATAATATGTTAGAGTTACGCATCAATGGGTTTGGCGGACAGGGCTCCGTTACCCTGGCCCACCTGTTAGCCCAGGCGGCCCTGGAAAAAGGTGATCAGGGGCAGGCCTTGCCCTTTTTTGGAGTGGAACGCCGTGGTGCACCGGTGCGGGCAGCAGTACGCATGTCTCCCACCCCTATTCATGCCCACAGCCAATGCGAGCTGCCGGATTATGTGGTAGTGATGAGTGAAAAACTCACCCAAGCGGCAGTCAATGAAGGTATTAATGAAGTTGGTACCTTAATCATTAATGCTCCCTACCCGGTAGCGGTGGAAAAGCACCCAACCTGGCAGATTGACGCAGACAGCATTGCTCGTGAAGCCGGATTGTTTTCCCCTGACGGACCATTTATAAATATTCCGCTGTTTGGTGCCGTATGCCGAGTTTTGGATATCCCGCAAAACATTATGGAACAAACCATTCTCAATAAATGGCCGGGAGATAATGGCGAGCGTAATCTGGGGGCGGCCAACAAGGCTTATAATGCAGTAACCCAGGTTAACCCAAAATAGACTTAAGCATGAACCTTAAACTGCAAAAGAGTTTAACCCCATGCTCTTAGCAAGGCTGATAAGAGGTGGCTGCCTGGCCAGGGAAGTTTAGGGCCAGGCAGGGCCTCTTTTATCTAATTTGATTGGTAATTAGCGAAAGGAATGTATATAAATGAAGTCACTTACGAAACCCTACCGGCCTATTTCCTGGCCCACCAAGGGATCTGGCGGTGATACCGGTTCCTGGCGAACCCACCGTCCGGTAGTTAATATGCAGATATGTACCAAATGCCAAATTTGTTGGATATATTGTCCAGAAGCGGTCATTGACCGCATTGAAGTTACCATTGATTTAGGCTATTGCAAAGGCTGCGGTATATGTGCTACTGAATGCCCTACCAGGGCCATCAGCATGGAAAAGGAGGAGTAGCAGATGAAAGAAGCACAAGTTATCATGGATACCGGTGCCCATGCCGCCGCTCTGGCCGTAAAATGCGCCCGGGTTGACGTAGTACCCGGTTATCCCATTACACCCCAGACCAGTATTATGGAATCAGTGGCCGAAATGGTTGAAAGTGGTGAGCTTAATGCCAGATTTATCCCGGTGGAAGGTGAACACAGCGCCATGGCTGCTGCTGTAGCCGCATCTGCTGCTGGTGCCCGGGTTTTCACCGCTACTTCGGCCAACGGTTTGTTGTATATGCACGAAGTACTACATATGGCTTCTGGTGGACGTTTGCCGGTGGTAATGTGCAATGTAAACCGGGGTATATTTGCCCCCTGGACCCTGTGGGCTGATCATCAGGACTCATTTGCCCAGCGTGATACCGGCTGGATTCAATATCATTGCTCCTCCAACCAGGAGGTATTCAACACTATTTTGCAGGCCTTCCGGGTAGCCGAACTGACCAATATTCCGGTCATGGTTAACTTTGATGGCTTTGCTGTTTCCCATTGTCTGATGCCCCTAACCCTGCCTCGGCAAGAGGATATTGACCGTTTCCTGCCCCCCCATCAACCGGAATGGCGGCTGGACCCGGCCCATCCCTCTTCTTTCAGCAATGTGACAAATGCACCGGAATACGCAGTCTTCCGCCAGATGCTGTCTGACGATATTATGGCTGCCCTACCCCTGGTTAAGCAGGCAGCCCAGGAATACCGGGATATCACTGGTATGTGGGATGGAGATACCATTGACACTTATCAGCTGGAAGATGCCGAAGTAGTAGCTTTTGCGGTAAATAGTATGGCAGCAGAATTAAGGCTTTCGGTTGATATTTTGCGGGAGCAGGGCATCAAAGCCGGACTACTCAGACCCCGCCTGTTTTTGCCTTTCCCGGCTGAGGACATCATCAACAGACTGCCGCAAAACGCACAGGTGATGGTGCTGGATCGCAACTATAACTTTGGCCACCCTGGTGGCATTCTGGCGGCCGAGCTGAAAAGTGTGTTATTTGGTCGCCGTAACGACATAACAGTAAAAAACCGGGTAATGGGCATTGGTGGCATTGATCTGACCCGCCGCTACATGGCTGCTGAGATTCGGGCCATGATGGATGAATAAAAAGCCTGGACCATGAAAGGAATGAATAAGATATGACTACCAGTATTAAGAAATTACCGGATATTGAGCAGGTTTTAAGTGGCAACGGTTCTTGTGGAGGCTGTCCGGCTACCATGGCCTTACGCATCTTAGGCAAAGCTTTGGGACCAAATGCCATCATGCTGCTTACCCCCTCCTGCTCGGTGGCCAGCATGGGTATGACCCCCAAGCTGGGCTACAATTGGCCTGGGCTTAATATATGCTTCGCCACTGCCGGCTCATCTGCCTCCGGGATTTGCCACGCTATTGAAATAATGAAAGAAAAGGGCCGCCTGCAGGGTGAACTGCCAACCGTATTCAGCTGGGTAGGCGACGGGGGCACCTATGACATCGGTTTTCAGGCCTTATCAGCGGCAGCCGAGCGGAACGATAATATGATTCACTTTTGCTATAATAATGAGGCCTACAGCAACACCGGGGTACAGCGCAGCGGGGCCACACCTCGGGGTAGCTACACCACCACTACCCCCACTGGCAAGTCCCAGCCCAAGAAAAACATGGCCTTGCTGATGTTGGAGCATAATATTCCCTATGTGGCCACTGCTACCGTGGCATATCCCGGCGACCTCTATGACAAGGTAGTAAAAGCCAAAAGCATTCCAGGCTTGAAATACATTGAGATCCTGGCTCCCTGCTATTTAGGCTGGCAATTCGATATGGCTGATACGGTAAAAATGAGCCGTATGGCTGTGCGCAGTGGGGCCTGGTTATTATGGGAAGCGGAAAATGGCCAGATCAGCTTTAACCACCCCAGCTCCCACATTATCAGCGGCAAGAGAGAAGCTGCTCCAGTAGATGATTACCTGATGAATCAAGGCCGCTTCAGCCGCCTGCTCAAAGGACCTGACGCTGCCCGGCGCACCGCCGAGATTCAGGGGGATATTGATCGTGAGATTGCTTTTATGCGGGAACGGGCCAAGATAACGGTTTAATTTTTACCTCCAAGGCAGGCTGCCATGCTTATAATCCTTCATTACCCATAGGGTTTGGCATGGACCTGCCTTCCTATAATAAGAAAATATGGCCACCAGCACCATCAGGTGCTGGTTTTGCTTACCCCTGTCTTACTCCCCCCAAGAGCTTCAGGGTCATATCTGTGTTCTTTAACCCAGTATTTTAGACATAATAAATGTGATGCTGGAAATACTTTTTACAATAAGGAAGCATAGTAAGGTCAGCCTGATCCTATCGGTTTTAACTAGTATAATTCTAATAGGCCAGCTCCTTCTTTAGCTGCTAACTCTATAATCTTCAGTATGACCAACTGCTTCTTATTTACATAGGCTCTGCGATGAAGCTTACTTACTAGTTCAGCAACTGCCAGCTCTTAACTATAGATGAATGATTACTGAGCGATCTAGCTGATGGTGTGCGAACTAATGAAAGGTACATATGATTCCAATTTCACAACCTTTCTTAAAAAGTATAAAATAGAAGATGCAGAGCAAAACTTTCCAGTGCTGCTCTGGTGGGGTATTACTGATGCTTTAATAGCCTATTGATCTTGCAGGGTAATTTATTTTGGTTATAAATAACGTTTATTGCTTAAGAGCAGCACTGAAGAAAGAAAGGGATTCATTTGAGTGTAATAATATCTAAACTAACTGAAGTACTATATTCCGTATTGCCGATTACCGCCATTGTGATCATACTAAACTTTACTCTAACCCCGATTGATAACCTAATGATGGCCAGGTTTCTACTGGGAGCGTTTTTAATAATTCTTGGATTGACTATATTTTTGTTCGGGGTTGATATTGGGATTACTCCGATTGGCAATACGATGGGAACAGCAATAGTTAAATCTAATAATATTTGGATTGTGGTTATTGCCGGATTAGTGCTTGGCTTCTTTATTTCCATTGCCGAGCCCGATCTTCATATTCTGGCCGGACAAGTGGACTCGGTTACATCTGGCTTGATCTCAAAAGGCATTATTGTTGTCGTGGTATCATTGGGTATTGCCCTGATGCTATCGGTAGGTCTTACCAGAATTGTTTATAGATTCCCGCTATATAAGCTATTGACCATTATATATGGCGTTGTTTTTTTATTGGCTTTATTTACTACCCCAGAATTTATGGCTATAGCTTTTGATGCTTCAGGAGCTACCACCGGAGCCTTGACGGTTCCATTCATTTTGGCCCTGGCCCTAGGTGTTTCCAAGCTAAATAAAGATAGTAAAACATCGGAGACCGATAGTTTTGGCTTGGTTGCGGTAGCTTCCGCAGGAGCAATAATAACCGTTATGATAATGAGTATAGTATCAAAAACAGATAAAATTAGTGGTACTCTGGAAAACGCTGAAACTCTATCAGAATCGTTTTTTCAACCTTTTATGCAAAATCTCCCTATTATTGCGGGAGAAGTACTTATGGCCCTAACCCCCATATTATTTATTTTTCTTATATTTCAAAAAGTTTCCTTTAAATTGTCAAGGTCAACGGTAAGGAAGATATTATTTGGAATGCTTTTCACCTTAATTGGCCTGGTTCTCTTTCTATTAGGTGTAAATGCAGGTTTTATGCAGGTTGGAAGTACTGTAGGATATAAGCTGGCTACTATGGATAATCATTGGTATGTTATCTTAGTAGGATTTATATTAGGTATGGTTACCATCCTTGCCGAGCCTGCGGTATACGTATTAACTCACCAAGTTGAAGATGTTACAAGTGGATATGTAAAGAGAAACGTGGTATTAGTAACCTTGGCTTTTGGAGTGGCCTTAGCCGTTGCCTTATCTATTATAAGAATTCTAATTCCAGAAATACAATTATGGCATTATTTATTACCAGGTTATATAATTTCAATAGTGATGACATACTTTGTTCCAAAGCTATTTGTGGGAATTGCATTTGACTCAGGTGGAGTTGCATCTGGGCCAATGACGGCTACATTTATTCTGGCATTTACCCAAGGAGCTGCTGAAGCGATAGAAGGTGCAAATGTCTTAATAGATGGGTTTGGAGTAATTGCTATGGTAGCCATGACCCCGTTAATTGCCCTGCAGATCTTAGGTTTTATATTTAATTTAAAGTCTAAAAAAGGAGGAATTGATGACTATGAGCCATAAACCAGCAGTATTTGATATCGAATTAATATGTATGATTGTAAACTTTGGCTTAGGTAGTAAAGTACTCAAATCTGCTAAACATCAAGGTATTTCCGGTGGAACAATAGTATTAGGAAAAGGAACTGTAAATAGCCGCATATTAAATTTTTTAGGACTATCTGATATAAGAAAAGAGATTGTTTTTATGGCAGCTGAAAAGAAAACCGCTTACCAAGCTTTAGAAAAGCTAAATAAGGAATATGAATTCTATAAACCAAACCATGGAATAGCTTTTACCACCTCTATTTGTAAAATTTGGGGGACAAAAAATATTATCTGTGATAAAGAAGTGGAGGAAAGGGGTGCCGATAGTATTATGTACCATATTATCACCATAATTGTAGACAAAGGCAAAGCTGAAGATGTTATTACTGCTGCAACTAAAGCAGGATCTAAAGGAGGCACTATCGTTAATGCCAGAGGATCAGGAATACATGAAACAAGCAAATTGTTTTCTATGAATATCGAACCAGAGAAAGAAATGGTCATAATTCTTTCCGAATCAGATAAGACTGAAGAAACCGTATCTATAATAAGAGACAATCTCAAAATAGATAAAGCTGGTAATGGTATTATCTATATTCAAGATGCGAAGAAAACCTATGGCATTTATAAGTAGATATCCCCTTTTATCTCCACGATAAAAACCCCGTTAGATATTACGGGGTTTGGTAGGATGCACAATAATCACCTTAATATATTTAGCTTAGCTAATCGTCACTTTTGGGATCAATATTGATCATACCGATGGGGCGTACAGGAGCAACAGTGGATATAGCATGTTTGTAAATCAGCTGTTGTTTACCATCTATTTCAACGATAACGGTAAAATTATCGAACCCTTTAACTATTCCCTTTATCTGAAACCCATTTATCAGAAAAACGGTAACTGGGGCCTTCTCCTTTCTAACCAGGTTGAGGAAGGCATCCTGCAAGTTTATCTGACTTCTATTCATAACTCCAGACCTCCATTCATATTTCTATCTCTAATATTAGATTCTACACTGTGTCGAGCTGTCCTTCAATATAAGCAGCGATTTTTTCTAATAATATTTCTTTTGAGCTCTTGGTTTCCACCTGAATCCAGTTTATCCGTTTATCCTTTTTAAACCAGGTTAGCTGTCTTTTAGCAAAGCGGCGGGTTTCTCGTTTAATCTCGTCAATCATGCCCTTACGGTCGATAAAGCCATTCAGATAGGCGATTATTTGCTTATAACCCAGAGCTTGCATGGAATTCAAGCCATCGTCATAATGGCTGCTATCTCTCAGAGCCAAAACTTCTTCGATAAAACCTTTTTCGATCATCTCATCTACCCGCCTATCTATCCGTTCATACAGTTGTGGGCGTGGCAGATATAAGCCTACCAGGGCCAACTTATAGGTATGCCCTTCCCGCTGCTGAAAAGAGGAAAAGGGTTGCCCGGTCAATTCATATACCTCCAGGGCTCTTACAATTCTCTTCTGATCTTTGCTACTGATTAATTGACTGTAAGGATAGTCTACTTCCTTAAGTATCTTATAAGTATATTCCAGCCCTTTGGACTGGATTATTCTTTGCCATTTTTGCCGTACACTAGCTTTGGATTCTAAGGGAAAAAAGCGGTAGTTATCAACTACTGCCTGATAGTATAATCCAGTGCCTCCTACCAAAAGAGGCAGGCGGCCCCGATCATTGATGTGGGTAATGGCCGCTTGGGCCAGGCGCTGGTACTGGGCTACATTAAAATCCTGGTAAATATCCACCACATCTATCAAATGATGAGGCACTAAACTGCGTTCAAGAGCTCCGGCTTTGGCGGTACCGATATCCATACCCCGGTATACCTGCATGGAATCACAGCTTATAATTTCCCCATTTATTCTGGGAGCTAATTCTATGGCTAATGAAGTTTTACCCGAGGCAGTAGGCCCCACAATGGCTGCTAATTTCAGCATTATCACTCATCCCAACAATTAGTTATTTGTGACCTGAAACAGAATCTCGGCCAGGTTAAGAGAAAAATGGATATAGTATAAGATTACCCTAGCTTTGCCTGGTCTTTCAGTCATGACCCTTGAAGGACAATCTGCTTTACCTGGTATGGATTACCCCGAAGGCAATTTTGTTATTAGGGCTGCCTATCAGCTCCTGGCAATTAAGCCTGCTAAATTCAGTGCTCCCCCTTCTTTCCTTTATTACCACCTTTTTTCTGGCTACCCGGCAGGCTTGATGAATGGCCTCCAGATCCAGTGGCTGGTGATTGGCTGCTTTGCGCAAAGGTGATAGGGCCTGACTCTTAAGGAGGGGATCTCTGAACATAGGGTCAAAATATACCACATCAAAGGAATTGTCCGCCATTTGCTGCAAATAACTTAGATGGTCACAATTAATAACCTTTATTCTATTTACAGCTTCCTGCAGCCAGAAAATATCCGATTTATATAGCCTGATACCCCATTTCACCACCTGACTTAGGGGAAGGGAGGATTCCAGGCCCACTACTTGGCCCCGGGGGGTAAAATAGGAGGCTACTATAGCATCGGCCCCTAAACCCAGGGTGCAATCCAGAAATAAGTCATCCTCTTTTAAGTCACATACCTCCACCAGAGGATCCACCTGCCCCTTTTTTCGGTAAAGGGCAATTCTTACTTTAGCCATACTGGGATGGAAGAAGAACTTACTCTCCGGCCAGTATAGCACCGGGCCTGATCTTTCCCAGACCACCACCCCCTGGGCCTGACTTTCCCTCCGTATTCGCTCTAGGCTTTGGCCTCGTCGGGGTAAAAAGCTTATCCCGCTTTCTTTCAGGAACTGCCTAAAATCAGGGTTGATATCATCTCTGGCCTGGGTAGTAGTAGCTACGATTCTCATTTTATCTCCTCTTAAACATGCGTTCCAGATCCTCATAAGACAGCCTTATGATGGTGGGACGCCCATGGGGACAGTGCCCGTAATCATCCAATACCAACAGATTATTAATAATCTGGTCCATTTCCTCATGGCTTAACCGGGTACCGGCTTTTACCGCCTTTTTACAAGACATTATAGTCATAGCTGACTTATGTAAATCAGGGACTGCCTTATTAGCCGACATTTCTTCCATCAAGCCATATAGTATTTCTTTTTCTTTGCCAGATGCCAGCCTGGGAACCCCTCGCAGGGCAATGGAGTTAGGGCCGATTATCTGAAGCTCAAATCCCAGGCTGGCCAATAATTCCTGGTGCTGCTGCAGAATTTCCATTTCCTGGCCGGAAAACTCCAGAGTAAGGGGGAAAATCAATTCCTGAACCTCTTCTGGCCGATCCTTGAAACTAAGTTGCAGCTGATTAAATATTACTTTTTCATGGGCCGCATGTTGATCGGCAATCCACAGGGATTTGTCCTTTTGCAGCAGGATATATGAATTAAAGGCCTGCCCGATAATCTTTATATCTTCCCCTCTTTCCTCCTCTTCCAGCCCAGACAGGGAATGGTCTATGGCAGCAGGCAAATCCAGGGAGTCTTCACCCTTGGCCCAAGATGCTGGTTTATAATGCTCTGACTTAAAAACCGCTAGCTGCTCCATTCTATCCCCCTTATCCCTATACTCTCCCTGACTCTCCCTAATGGGGATTGTGGGCCTCCTATCCGTTTGTAAAAAGTCGACATTTATCCCCCACTGGCTTTTTTCCAAGCGGGATCTTAGCACATCCAAAACTACCCGAAAAATTCCCGGTTCATCTTGGAAGCGAACCTGGCTTTTCTGAGGATGGACATTCACATCCACCTGGGCTGGATCCAAGTCTAGGGAGAGGATAATAACTGGATGTTCCCGGGATAATAGCCTTCCCTGGTAAGCTTGGTCTATGGCCCGGTATATTAGGGGACTGGTTATGGGCCGCCGGTTGATAAATACCAGCTGGTTTTTACGGTTGGATCTCTTCATTTCCGCTTGGGAGATCAAGCCCTGGATCCGGTAATCATGGCCTTGATAATATATTTCCATTAATTGATGGGAAAAGTCTG